>JASLBO010000575.1 GCA_030146605.1 Sphingomonas sp.
ATCTTGGCGTAGCAGCCGCCTTCGAAGTTGAAGACCGCGGTGTCGGACCAGCCATGCTCGTCGTCGCCGATCAGCGTTCGGCTGGCGTCGGCCGAGAGCGTGGTCTTGCCGGTGCCCGAAAGGCCGAAGAACACTGCCGTATCGCCGTTCGGGCCGATATTGGCCGAACAATGCATCGGCATCACGCCCTTGGGTGGCAGCAGATAGTTGAGCAGGCCGAAGACGCTCTTCTTCATCTCGCCGGCATAGGCGGTGCCGCCGATCAGGATCAGTTTGTCGGTGAGGCTGACCGCGATCACCGTCTCGCTGCGCGTGCCGTGGCGCTCGGGATCGGCGCGGAAGCTCGGCAAATCGATGATGGTGTATTCGGGGGCGAACCCGTCGAGCGCGCTCGCCTCGGGTCTGACGAGCATCGTGCGGATGAACAGGCTGTGCCACGCAAGCTCGTTGATCACCCGGACGTTGACGCGATGCTCGGACTGCGAGCCGCCATAGAGATCCTGGACGAACAAGGTGTCGCGCTGTGCGAGTTCGGCGAGGAAATCGGCCTTGAGCGCGGCGAAATGCTCCGGCGTCATCGGTTTGTTGGACTTGCCCCACCAGACATTGCGCTCGGTCTCCGCATCGCGGACGAGGAACTTGTCATTGGCCGAACGGCCGGTGTGCTTGCCGGTGGTGACCACCAACGGTCCGTCCTTGGCGAGCTTGCCCTCGCCGCGGCGAATGGCATGCTCCACCAGGGATGCGGTTTCGAGATTCCAGAATATATTAGCGCCGGTCGCGATGCCCTGAGCATCGAGACCGGCGCGCGGGGTGCGCGTAATAGACATCCAACCTCCAAGGTCGCTTGCCCCTTCCCAAAGGCGGGGCCGCGTTATCAATGCGATCGGCATAGGCAGCGTGCGGAAATCGCGTCAATGCAGGTAAGCGGTGTCAATGATTGAGCCGGTCGCTACTTTGCTTTAACCCCTGCCGTGATGCTCCAAAGCCACGCACGCTCCCCGGCATGACCGCAACGATCGCGCTGGTCGATGACGACCGCAACATCCTCACCTCGGTCTCGATCGCCCTCCAGACCGAGGGTTTCCTGACCCGCGTCTATTCGGACGGCGAGAGCGCATTGAAGGCACTGATCGAGAACCCGCCCGACCTTGCCGTGCTCGACATCAAGATGCCCAAGATGGACGGGCTCGAGCTGCTCCGGCGGCTCCGCGAGAAGAGCGCGATCCCGGTGATCTTCCTCACCAGCAAGGATGACGAGCTCGACGAGGCGCTGGGGCTCGCGATGGGCGCCGATGACTATATCTCCAAGCCGTTCAGCCAGCGCCTGCTGATTGCCCGCATCCGCGCGATCCTGCGCCGCACCGAGCCGGCCTTGCCGAGCATCGAAGGCGGCACCCAGGAGCCGGCGGAGAGCCTCGAGCGCGGGCGGCTGACGATGGATCCGGCGCGCCACCGCGTGACCTGGGGCGGGATCAACGTGACGCTGACCGTCACCGAGTTCCTGATCCTCGAGACGCTCGCGCAGCGGCCGGGGATCGTCAAGACGCGCAACCAGCTGATGGATGCCGCCTATCAGGACGACATCTATGTCGACGACCGCACGATAGACAGCCACATCAAACGCGTGCGGCGCAAATTCCGGCAGGTCGATCCCGAGTTCGATGCTATCGAAACGCTGTATGGCGCCGGTTATCGCTTCTCGGACGAATAACGAGCGGGACCTCGCGCTCAAATGGTCGAACCGCGTCAGCCTCACCCCGAGGATCCTCGCGGTCAACATCTTCGCGTTGGCATTGCTCGGCAGCGGCTTCTTCTATCTCGATTCCTATCGCAGCCGGATCGTCGATAGCCGGGTCGCGCAGGCGCGCGGCGAGGTTCGGCTGATCGCACAGGCAGTGGCGTCGGCCACCCCCGAGCGCCGCGACCTGCTCGTGCTGAGCCTCGCACGCGACACCGGTACCCGCGTCCGGCTCTACGACGAGAGCGGCAAGCTGATTACCGACAGCCACGATCTCGGCCTGCGCAATCTCGTGCTGCGCGATCCCGACAAGGATCCGCCGAACCAGACTACCGCGCGTTTTCTGGATGCGTTGATCGACACCGTCGCCGGTGCCGATCGCGCCCCGCTCTATCGCGAACGGCGGCGCGATCGCGGGCTGGATTGGCCCGACGTCCGCACCGCGCGCGAGACGCACGGCACGCCGGCCACGGTGTGGCGCGCGCCGGACCGCACGCCGGTGATCACCGCGGCCGCACCCATAACCCAGCTCGGCGTGGTGATGACCACGGTCAACGCCCGCGACATTACCCAGACGGTCCGGCTCGAGCGCTTCCGGCTCAGCGTGGTGGTGGGGATCGTCTCGCTGCTGTCGATCCTGCTGTCGCTTTTCCTGGCGCGAACGATCGTTCGGCCGTTGCGGCGGCTGGCGCGTGCCGCGGTGCGCGTTCGATTGGGCCGCGCGCGCGAAGTGATCGTGCCGCGGCTGCCCGAGCGCAGCGACGAGTTCTGATTGCTCGCGCGGGCCATCTCGGACATGAGCCAGGCGCTGCGCGCGCGGATCGACGCGACCGAGAGCTTCGCCGCCGATGTGACGCACGAACTCAAGAACCCCCTCGCCTCGCTGCGCTCCGCGGTCGAAGGTCTTTCCAAGGTCAAGGACCCGGCACTGCAGGAGCAGTTGCTCGCCATCGTCCGCGACGACGTCCACCGCCTCGACCGGCTGATCACCGACATTTCCGACGCCTCGCGGCTCGACGCCCAGCTCAGCCGCGCGACGTTCGAGCCGGTCGACGTCGGCGCGATGATCCAGGCGCTGCTCGACCAGCGCGAGGCCCGTGGCC
>JASLBO010000035.1 GCA_030146605.1 Sphingomonas sp.
CAAAACAAAAGGCGCCCGGGCATTGCCCGAGCGCCCCTGCTGCGGCGCCCAAAGGGAGAAAAGCGCCGCGAGCCGTGGTGGTTCTTACGCCGCGTCGCGATGCGGAATCGCGGCCGTCGGCTGGCTGCCGGCGTTCACCGCGATCTTCTTCGGCTTCATCGCCTCGGGAACCTCGCGGACCAGCTCGATGACGAGCAGGCCGTCGGCCAGATTCGCGCTCTCCACGCGAACGAAGTCGGCGAGTTCGAAGCGGCGCTCGAAGCTGCGATTGGCGATGCCGAGGTGCAGGAACGCGCCCTGATTGTTCTCGTTCTCGTTGGCCTTCTTGCCCTGGACCAGCAGCAGGTTCTGCTGCGCGGTCACGTCGATCTCGTCGGGCTTGAAGCCGGCGACGGCCAGCGTGATGCGATAGCGGTCCTCGGCGAGGCGCTCGAGGTTGAACGGAGGGTAGTTCTCGCTGGCCGCCTGACGCGCGCTGGTTTCGAGCAAGTCGAACAGCCGGTCGAAGCCGACGGTAGAACGGCGGAACGGAGTAAAGTCGAACTGACGCATTTCAAATCCTCCTGTGAGCAAGTTGAACGTCTCTTGCGCTGCGCCCGGAAACCCGCGGCGCTGCTTGCCCCGGCCCATCAGGCACCGCGGCAATCGGAATGTGGTTTTGGATTCCGTCGGTTTCAAGTGCACGGGGGTGCCTCCTGCGCGCAGCGGCGAAACGGAGCTTCGGCCTCCCAAAGATTCGCTTGCTGGCTAAAACCTACTAAAATGATGGAGATTGACCGCAGCATTTTTAGGGGATGTTGATGAGCCTTTCTTCGTTATCGCTGCTGCTGCTGGCCGGTACCTCGCCGCTCGCCGCACCCGCCCCGGTGCGGGAAGAGCCGCCGACAGCCGCGCCTGCGGTCGAAGCGGCCGTCGACGATCCGGAGGCTCAGAGCCAGGACGTGGTCGTCACCGCCAGGCGGCGCGTGGAGCGCCTGCAGGAGGTGCCGATCGCCCTGACGGTGCTGAGCGGCGAGGATCTGGCCGCATCGGGCGCGTTCAACGTCAACCGCCTGCAGCAGTCGCAGCCGACGCTGCAATTCTATTCGAGCAACCCGCGCAATTCGGCAATCAACATCCGCGGGCTCGGCGCGCCGTTCGGTCTCACCAATGACGGGATCGAACAGGGCGTCGGCTTCTATATCGACGGCGTCTATATCGGCCGGATCGGCGCCTCGACGCTCGACTTCGTCGATGTCGAGCGGGTCGAGGTGCTGCGCGGGCCGCAGGGCACGCTCTACGGCAAAAACACCACCGCCGGCGCGATCAACATCACCACGAGCGCGCCGAGCTTCACCCCCGAATCGCGGGTGGAGGTGAGTCTCGGCAATTACGACTTCCTCCAGGCCAAGGCCTCGGTCTCGGCGCCGCTGACCGACACGGTGGCGTTCCGCCTCTCGACTTCGGGCACCACGCGCCATGGCACCGTCCTCAACCTACGCACCGGAGTCGATCAGCATCGCCTTCGCAACCTCGGCGTGCGCGGGCAGCTGCTCTGGCGCGCCACGCCCGATCTGGATTTCACCTTCTCCGGCGATTTCAATCGCCAGAACCCGCTTTGCTGCGTGCAATATTATGCGCGGGAGGGCGCCACCCAGCGCCCGCTCAACCGCCAATATGCCGCGCTCGCCGCGGCGTTCGGCTATGCTCCGCCGAGCGCCGACCCGTTCGATCGCGTGACCGACCTCGATGCCGCCTCGAATTCGCGCCAGGAGATCGGCGGCGCGTCGCTGGTCGCCAATTGGGACGTCGGCGCGGCGACGATCACTTCGGTCACCGCCTGGCGCTATTGGGACTGGCTGCCGGCAAACGATCGCGACTTTGTCGGCCTGCCGATCACCACGGTGTCGCAGAACCCCTCGCAGCAGAAGCAATTCTCGCAGGAGCTTCGTGTCGCCTCGAACGGCGAAGGTCCGCTCCAGTACACGCTCGGCGCCTTCTATTTCCACCAGACGATCGACACCCAGGGATCGCAGGTCCAGGGCCCGGCGGCGAGCCGCTGGCTGCTCAATCCGGGCGCGTCGGTGGTGCCCGGAGCCCGCGGCTGCGCGACGCCAGCCACCGCCGCGTGCAACCCGGCAGTGCTCAACGGCCTGACCTCGACCAACACGATCAGCTTCGACAACACCAGCTTCGCGGTGTTCGGCAAGCTCAATTGGGAAGTCGTCGACGGCCTCCACATCCAGCCCGGCCTGCGCGTCAATTACGACAAGAAGAGCGGCTCCTATATCTCGGTGGTGACCACCGGTACCGGCAGCACCACCCTGACTGCCGATCAGCGCAGCGTGCTCGCGCCGCAGGCCTATGAGCCCGAGTTCAGCGACTGGAACATCTCGGGCGACTTCACGGTCTCCTACGATTTCAGCCCCGACGTGCATGCCTATGCGACATATGCGCGCAGCTTCAAATCGGGGGGCATCAATCTCTCGGGCCTTCCGCTGGATGCCGCGAACAACCCGATCCTCGCCGTCGCGACGGTGAAGCCCGAAAAGGTCAATCATTACGAGATCGGGCTCAAGACCCAGTTCGCCGACCGCAAGGTGACGCTCAATCTCGCCGGCTTCTGGACCGAGGTGAACGACTATCAGGCGACGGTGACCAACGGCCAGCTCGGCGTGATCCGCGGCTATCTGGCGAACGCCGAGAAGGTGCGCGTGCGCGGTTTCGAGCTCGACAGCAGCTTCCGCCCGAGCCCGCGCTTCAACGTCTACGCCAACGCCGCCTACACCGACGCGACCTATGCCAGCTTCAAGGACGCGCCGTGCCCGCCCGAACTCGCCGGCGGCACCACCGCTACGGGCACGCAGACGCCGAGCGCGCCAGGCACGCCGGGCGGCCTCAGCCCGGCCTTCTGCGACATTTCGGGGCAATGGCTGCCCGGCATCTCGAAATGGTCTTTGTCCTGGGGCGGGGAGGGCAATGTGCCCGCCGGCAACGGGCAGGTCTATCTCGGTTATGACGGCAGCTATCGCTCCAGATTCTCGTCGAACCCGTCGCGCTCGGCCTATACCGACATCGAGGGCTATTCGCTGTCGAACTTCCGCCTCGGCTACCGCGAGGGTGACTTCAACATCTTCGGCTGGGTCCGCAACGCCTTCGACCAGCAATATTTCGAGCTGCTCTCGGCGCAATCGGGGAGCACCGGGCTGATCGTCGGCCAGCCCGCCGATCCGCGGACCTATGGTTTGACGATCAGCAGTTCGTTCTGATCGTCCGCGCACTAGCCTCTCGCCATGGCCGGGGGAGGTTAGGGGGGAGGGGGGCGGAGCCCGC
>JASLBO010000084.1 GCA_030146605.1 Sphingomonas sp.
TTGCGTGCGCGCGACGATCGGCCGGTGCTCCTCCACCCGGGGCGTGATCCCGCCGCGCTTGGCCCGCGCGAACATGTTCGCAGCGAGCGGCGATCGGCTGCGCAGTTCCCAGAGATATTCGATCACACTGCGGATCGCGGCATTTCCTGTCGCATTGGCAATTGCGAGGTGAAAGCGGTGATCGGCATCCATCACCGAAGGTTGATTCGAATCCTCCGCCGCCATTTCGACCAGCAACAAATCGAGCTCGGCGAGCTGCTCTTCGGTGATCGAGACCGCCGCCAGCGCCACCGCTTCGCCTTCGAACAGAATGCGCGCCTCGGTGAGGTCGAATGCGCCGACATCGAAGTTGAGCGCATCCTCGCGCTGCCCGGTCCCGTGATCGCGCTTGGTGACATAGAGCCCAGAGCCGTGCCGCGCCTCGATCCAGCCCTTCATCTCAAGCGCGATCATCGCCTCGCGGATCGTCGGGCGGCTGACCTTATATTCTTCGGCCAGATCGCGCTCGCCGGGCAATCGCGTGCCGGGCGACCAGCGGCCCGCCTCGATCGCTTCGGTGATCGACGCCGCCACTCGCTGGTAAAGCTTGTTGCCCTTGATCTTCATATCGTCCTCACTGCGCCACTCTAGGTTGACAGCATAGTCGTCACAAGGAGATATTGGCCTGACCACTTCTGAGGATGCTGTCTTGCCCCGCATAACTTCCGCGCGCGTGATCGTCACGTGCCCCGGCCGCAATTTCGTGACGCTCAAGATCGAGACCGACCAAGGCCTCCATGGCGTCGGCGACGCGACGTTGAACGGTCGCGAACTGGCGGTGGCGAGCTATCTTGCCGACCATGTCGTCCCTTGCCTCATCGGCCGCGACGCTCACAGCATCGAGGATATCTGGCAATATCTCTACAAGGGCGCGTATTGGCGCCGCGGCCCGGTGACGATGTCGGCGATTGCCGCGGTCGACATGGCCCTGTGGGATATCAAGGGCAAGATCGCGGGCTTGCCGGTCTGGCAGCTGCTCGGCGGTGCCGCGCGCGAGGGCTGCATGGTTTACGGCCATGCAAACGGCTCCGACGTGGCCGAGACGATCGAGCGCGCGCACGAATATCTCGAACAGGGCTACAAGGCCGTCCGCCTCCAGTCGGGCGTGCCGGGCCTCGCCGCCACCTACGGTGTGTCGGGCGAACGCTTTTATTACGAGCCCGCCAAGGGGTCTCTGCCCGAAGAAACCTTGTGGTCGACCTCCAAATATATGCGCCACGTGCCCGAGCTGTTCGAAAAGGCGCGCGACACGCTCGGATGGGACGTCCATTTGCTCCACGACGTCCATCACCGCCTCACGCCGATCGAGGCAGGGCGGCTGGGCAAAGATCTCGAGCCCTACCGGCTGTTCTGGCTCGAAGACGCCACCCCGGCGGAGAACCAGGCCGGCTTCCGCCTGATCCGCCAGCACACCACGACGCCGCTCGCGGTGGGCGAGATCTTCAATTCGATCTGGGACGCCAAGCAGCTGATCGAGGAGCAATTGATCGACTATGTCCGCGCGACCGTGGTCCATGCCGGCGGCATCACCCATCTACGGCGGATCGCGGGCCTCGCCGACCTCTATCAAGTCCGTACCGGCTGCCACGGCGCCACCGATCTGTCGCCGGTCAGCATGGCGGCGGCGCTCAATTTCGGGCTGTCGGTCCCCAATTTCGGCATCCAGGAATATATGCGCCACTCCGCCGAGACCGACCAGGTGTTCCCGCACGCCTATTCGCTGACCGAAGGGCTGATGCACCCCGGCGACGAGCCCGGCCTCGGCGTCGATATCGACGAAGCGCTCGCAGCCAAACACGAATATAAGCGCGCGTACCTGCCGGTAAACCGGCTCGAGGACGGGACGATGTTCAACTGGTGACTTTCAGTGTTCGTGCGAAAGCTGGAGCATAGGATATCTCATCCTGGGCTCCTTCTTTCGCAGGAGCACGAGAAAACCCGACGACCGGAGATCATCCACAAAGCCCGACCAAATAGTAAATTCCACATCAACCACGTATTTACGTGCTTCGGTATACCCCCGGCTTGCATAAGGGCGCACCGGTACTCCCGGTATCTCTGGAATTTGGGGGCATATGCCGTTCGATACCGCACAGATCGCCCGTCTCGGCGGCACATGGGGAGCGATGGGATCGCTCGTCGCCTCCGATGGCAGCGCGAACCACCCCTGGCTCCAGCGCCTCGCCGCGGATCCCGAGCCGCTGCGCGATCTCGCCGATGCCGCGCATTTCATTTGCGTGCTTCATGGCCGCCATCCCGGCGTGGTCGATCATGCCCTCGATCATGCCCGCGTTTCGCTCGAGCGTGACTGGCTCGAAGCCGCCGCGGGCGCCTTCGCCACCGAGCGCGCCTATCTCGTCCGCATCGTCGCCGCCGCCGGCCCGCTGCCCAGCACTCCCGGCCACGCCGAGTCCGAATCGGCGGCGCAGTCCCAGCGCCACGCGCTGGACATGCTCGCCCAGTCCGACCGCGCCGGCTGCGCCGCGGGCGCCGCGCTCGCGCTCGCGATCGACTGGGCAACGATCCGCGCAGTGCTCGACGCCGTCGCCGAACGGCTCGGTCTCGCCGTACCGGTCTCGACGCTCCCGCTCGCCGAGGAAACCGTCAGCGTGGTCGATGCACTTGCCCGTGAAGCATCGATGGAGCGCGCATTGCTGTTCGGCGCGCAGCAGGTCTTCGCCCAGCATCGCGGCCTTTGGGACCTGCTCGAATCCCGCGCCAGCGCCCGGGCGCGGGCGTAACCCTCCCCTTCATCGCTCCCTCCCGCTTGCGGGAGGGAACAGTGGGCTTGCTTCACGCGATCGGGAGCCTCTATCCCCGCGCCATGCGCTTCGAAGGCACCCAAAGCTATGTCGCCACGGAGGACCTCAAGGTCGCCGTCAACGCGGCCGTCACTCTCCGCCGCCCGCTGCTCGTCAAGGGCGAGCCCGGCACCGGCAAGACCGTTCTCGCTTACGAGATCGCCAAAGCGGTCAACGCCCCGCTGATCGAGTGGAACGTCAAATCGACCACCAAGGCGCAGCAGGGCCTCTACGAATATGATGCGGTCGCACGCCTGCGCGACGGCCAGCTCGGCGATGAGCGCGTCCACGACATTGGCAATTACATCCGCCAGGGAAAACTGTGGGAGGCGTTCACTGCCCCGCAGGTCCCGGTGCTGCTGATCGACGAGATCGACAAGGCCGATATCGAATTCCCCAACGATCTGCTCCAGGAGCTCGATCGCATGGAATTCCATGTCTACGAGACGAAGCAGACCGTCCGCGCCGCCGAGCGCCCGATCGTGGTGATCACCTCGAACAACGAGAAGGAGCTCCCCGACGCGTTCCTGCGCCGCTGCTTCTTCCACTATATCAAATTCCCCGATCGCGAGACGATGCAGGCGATCATCGACGTGCACTTCCCCGGCATCCAGAAGATCCTGGTCAGCAAGGCGATGGACATCTTCTACGACATCCGCGAGGTCCCCGGCCTCAAGAAGAAGCCGAGCACTTCCGAACTGCTCGACTGGCTCAAATTGCTTCTCCACGAGGAAATGCCGCTCGAAGTGCTCCAGTCGAAGGACCCGGGCAAGGCGATCCCGCCGCTCCACGGCGCCTTGCTCAAGAACGAGCAGGACGTGATGCTGTTTGAGCGTCTCGCCTTCATGAGCCGGCGGCAGAGCAAGTGACTCGCTACACCGGCCGCTGCGCCTGCGGTGCGATCACCGCGACGATCAGCGGCGAGGCGTTGCAGGTGCGCCAATGCTGGTGCCGCCAATGCCAGCAGATCGCCGCCGGCTCGCCGACCACCAACGCGATGTTCGCGACCGCCGACCTCGCAATCGAGGGCGAGCTCGCCACCACGTCCTACGTAGCGGCGAGCGGCAATACGCTCACCCAGAGCTTCTGCGCCCGATGCTGCACCCCGGTGATGGGCCAGTCTTCGGCGCGCCCGCAATTCCGCACGCTGCGGCTCGGCTTTATCGACATGCCCAACGATCTCGCGCCGCAAGTCGCGATCTGGACCGAGGACGCGCCCGCCTGGGCAGCGATCGATCCCAAGCTCGAACGCTTCCCGCGCCAGCCGCCGCCGCCGCCGACTGCCTGAATGGCCCCGGAAGACCTCGAGGCGCTCGCCGAAACAGGCCGCGTGGCCGAGGCTGAGCCGCAGTGGCGGGGCTATACTGATTTTTGCAGCCTGCGAGTTCGCGGGCTTCGCAGTCAGCTGCCGCGAGCGCTCGACGCCTTCCTTGCCGATGCCGCGGCATGGCCCCTTGCCGGGGGCGTCGCCTTCGCGAAATAGGCGATGCGTGCGTCGGACATGCCTGCCAGACCCGCTCGTCCGGAGACTGCTGATTCCGGCCGCCGCGGGGCAGGTGCGCGGGGCCCCGAAGGACGCGGAGGCGCAAAATTGCTGCTCGCCCTGCTCGGCGATCCGTTCGGGGTGCTGCCAGTCGACCTGCTCCCGCACCGCCTGGCCTTGGCGTGCCGCCATCGCAGGCCGCACTTCGGGTGGGGAAGGAAGCCAACAACGCGGTTAACGCATTTTTAACTACTTCCCGATACCCGGTGCTCGGGGGGGTATCTGTAACGGTACCCTGTATGCGTCGTTGTTTCGCGTTCTCTGTCCTGCTCGCCGCCGCCACGCTGGCGGCGGTTCCCGTGCAGGCCCAATCGCTGCTCGAATATGTCGGTCAGTGCGTGCCCTTCGCGCGCGCCGCCTCGGGCATCCAGATCTATGGCGACGCCTGGACGTGGTGGGCGCAGGCCGACGGCCGCTATCGGCGCGGGCAAAAGCCCCGCGTCGGCGCCGTTCTCGCCTTCGCCAAGAGCACCCGCCTTCCCCTCGGCCATGTCGCGGTGGTCAGCCGCATCGTCGACAAGCGCGTATTGATGGTCACCCATGCCAATTGGTCGCGGCTCAACGGCAAGCGCGGCCATGCCGAGCAGGACGTTACCTTGTTCGACGTTTCCGGGCGCGGCGACTGGAGCCTCGTCAAGGTCTGGTACCGCGACACCGAAGGACTCGGCAGCTCGATCTACCCCGCGCACGGCTTCATCTACGGCATGCCCGATCCCGCCGCGGGCAAGGCGGTCCGCCCCGCCCGCCCGGCCGCAGAGCTGAGCAGTCGCCAGCCCGATTATGTCGGTTCGCTGATCGATGCCTATGCCCGCTGACTTGTGCGCCCCGACGCGCTGACGCAGGATAGCTGGATGCAGGGGGCGGCGGGCGGCAACAGACATATTTGGTGGCTGCTCGGCGCAATCATGCTGCTCGGCCTCGCCCTGCGCGTCGCGGGTGCCCAGGGCGCGCTCTGGCTCGACGAGGCGTGGTCGGCAAAGCAGGCGCACGACGCCGGCACCCCGCTCGGCGTGTTCCTCAACATCAATCACGACAATAACCACCATCTCAATTCGCTATGGATGCAGCTGGTCGGGTTCGACGCGCCTCCGCCGTTCGCCCGTGCGCTCTCGATCGTCACCGGAACCGCCGCGATCGTCGTCGCCTGGCTGATCGGCGCGCGCCGCAGCCTCGCGCTCGGCCTGATCACTGCCCTCCTTTTCGCGGTCTCCCCAGCCCTGGTCACGCTGGGGTCGGAAGCGCGCGGCTATGCCCCGATGTCGCTCGCCTTGCTGACGGCGATCCTACTGGTCGATCGCTGGCTGGCGGGCGAAACCGAGCACAGCCCCGCGCTAGCGCTGGCGATCGTATTCTTCATCGGCGCCCTTTCCCAACTCACGATGGTCTTCGGCTTCTGCGCGCTCGCCGGCTGGGTATTCTTCACGTTCTGGCGGCGCGAATCGCTCAAGGCAGCGCTGGTCGGCGCGACCCGCCTCCTTCTCCCCTCGGCGATCGCGCTCGGCCTCGTCGTCGCGATCATCCTCGGTGCCGCCGCCGCGCACACCGGGTTCAAGTTCGGCCGCTATGATCCGTACACGACGATGGAGCTGCTCCACGGCGTGTCGGAGATGGTGCAGTACAGCCTGGGCTTTCCTGTCATCAGCATCTGGTGGTTCGTCCTGGTCCCGGCTCTCGTGGTGCTTGCCCCTTCCGCGGGGGTCGCGCGCATCGCCTTCCACCGCCTCGCCATCCTCGCGTTCCCGCTCGCGCTCGCGCTGCTGCGCTCGGGCAATGTCGGACATCCGCGTTATTATCTCATCGTCGGCATCGCGCTGCTGATCCTCATCGCCGAGCTCGTCTGGCTGGGCTGGCGCGCCGGCGGCTGGAAGCGCTGGCTGGCGGGCGGCGTGCTCGCCGCGATCACCGCCGCGAGCCTCGCCTGTGACGTGGATCTCGCGATCAACCGCCGCGGCGATGTCGGTGCCGCCATCCGCGCGCTGCAGGCTCGCGCGCCGCAGGGCACCATTCTGCTCCTCGACCGTGAGACCGGAATCGCCACGCTCGAAGCCGCCGCCGCCGCTGCCCACTATCCGCTGAAGGTCCAGCTCGCCGATTGCACCGCCGCTCCCTTCTTCTTCGCCGATCGCTTCAAGGGCGAGGAGCCCCCCGGCCAGATCGCGCTTTGCGGCGCCCGCTTCGCCCCGATCGCGGCTGCGCGCGCGCACGGCATGTCGGGCACCCACTGGACGCTGTACGAACGCCAGCCCTAAAAGGGCGCCATGTTCTTCTCTTTCCTCGACGAGCTGCGCGCCGCCGGCATCCCGGCGAGCCTCAAGGAGCATCTCGTCCTGCTCGAGGCGCTCGACCGCGACGTGATCGAGCGCACCCCGGAGGCGTTTTATTACCTCGCCCGCGCCACCTTCGTGAAGGACGAGGGCCTGCTCGACCGTTTCGACCAGGTCTTCGCCAAGGTGTTCAAGGGGATCGCGACCAGCTACGGCGTCGCCCCCGCCGAAATCCCCGAGGAATGGCTCAAGGCGATCGCCGAGAAATTCCTCACCCCCGAGGAAATGGCTGCGATCAAGTCGCTCGGCTCGTGGGACGAGATCATGGAGACGCTCAAGCAGCGGCTCGACGAGCAGCACGAACGCCACCAGGGCGGCAGCAAATGGATCGGCACCGGCGGCACCTCGCCTTTCGGCAATGGCGGCTACAATCCCGAAGGCGTCCGCATCGGCGGCGAAGGCAAGCACGGCCGCGCACTCAAGGTCTGGGACCAGCGCGCGTTCAGGAACCTCGACAACAGCAAGGAGCTAGGCACCCGCAACATCAAGGTCGCGCTGCGCCGCCTGCGCCGTTTCGCCCGCGAAGGCGCCGCCGACGAGCTCGACATCGACGCGACGATCGATGGCACCGCGAAGCAGGGCTGGCTTGACGTCCGCATGCGCCCCGAGCGCCACAATGCCGTCAAGCTCCTGCTCTTCCTCGACGTCGGCGGCTCGATGGATCCTTTCGTCAAGCTCTGCGAGGAGCTGTTCTCGGCTGCCACCTCCGAGTTCAAGAATCTCGAATTCTTCTACTTCCACAATTGCCCGTACGAAGGCGTGTGGAAGGACAATCGCCGCCGCTTCACCGAGCGCACGCCGACCTGGGACGTGCTCCACAAATATGGCCACGACTATAAAGTGATCTTCGTCGGCGACGCCTCGATGAGCGCATACGAGATCACCCACCCCGGCGGTTCGGTCGAGCATTTCAACGAAGAGCCCGGCGCGGTGTGGATGCAGCGCCTGATCAACACCTATCCCGCCGCGATCTGGCTGAACGTCCTGCCCGAGGCGCATTGGGGCTATACCCAGTCGGTGCAGGTAATCCGCGCGCTGATGCAGGATCGCATGTACCCGCTGACGCTCGCGGGACTGGACGCGGCAATGCGCGAGCTGAGCCGGAAGCGGTAGAGGACGTCATCCCGGCGAAAGCCGGGACCTCAGGCGATGGCGCGACCGGCCTGCGGAACGAGATCCCGGCTGTCGCCGGGATGACGGGCAGGATTACAGCCGATCGATCGCCCGGTGCAGCCGCCGCAGCACCGCGCCGTCATGCGCGGCCCCGGCCACCGCTTCTGCCGCCAGCGCCATCAGCCGCACCGCGCCGAAGCTCGCCGCGAGCCCCTTGAGCCGCAGCGCCGCCGCGGTCCACGCGTCGGGCGTCTCCGCCGACTTCATCGCGCCGATGCAGCGCTTCACGCTATCGAGAAAGGAATCGCGAAGCTCGGCGATCAGTGCGGGCTCATCGCCCACCGCCGCCGCCAGCGTCGCATCGATTGCACCCGGATCATATGCCATTCCCGATCGCTATCGGAACGGGGTTAACCACTGGTTTCCGGCGTTTTGCGATCTGTCCAAACATGGTACACATTCGCGATGACCGGGGCAAAACCAGCGCAATCAGCATTCGTGCCGTCGAACGGCAATGAGGAACTCGTTCTTTCCGACCATTCGGCGCTTCCGGCGCCGCTCGAGGAGCTCGGACTGGACGAGGATACCGATGAGAGCCGCAACCTTGGCTGGCTCGCCCCCGTCGCGGCATCGCTCGCCGTCGCAGCATGGTTCGCCGGCATGGGCTGGCTGGCATGGCCGGCGATCGAGCAGGGCCTCGAGCCGATTGCGCTGATCCAGCTGATCGCGGCGCTGTGCGTGCCGCCGGTGCTGATCGGCATCGTCTACCTGCTCACCTTGCGCACCAGTCGCGCCGAGGCACGCCGCTTCGGGGTCACCGCGCGCCAGATGCGCGCCGAGGCCGCCGCGCTCGAGCGCATGCTCGCGACGCTCTCGCAAAAGCTCGCCGACAATCACGCAATTCTCGCCGATCACACCAGCACCCTCACGGCACTCGGCGAGCGCGCCGCCGAACGCGTCGAAGGCGCCGCCGGCATGGTCGAGCGTCAGGCGCAGCGCATGGACGGCGGCATCCGCACCTTCGGCGAGGCGATGGGCCAGGCCGAGAAGCGCTTCGAGATCATCCTTACCACCTTGCCCAAGGCGCATGACGAGATGCAGGGCCTCGCCAGCCGGATCGACGCCGCCGGGCTGCTCGCCAGCCAGCGCGCCGCCGCGCTCGACACCCAGCTTACCGCACTGTCCGAGCGCGGCCGCGAGGCCGACCAGATCGCCGGCGGCGCCGCCGAACGCCTCGCCGCGCACATCTCGCGGATGGAGGCGACCAGCGAGACCGCCAGCGTCCGGCTCGAACAGGTCACCGAGCAGATGTCGGTCGCCGTCGACGCCGTGCTCGATCGCGCCGCCGGCGCAGTCGACGAGGCGCGCAAGGGTATCGCCACGCAGGGCGAAGCGATCCTCGCCATGCTCAGCGCCAATCAGGCCGCGCTCGATCGTGCCGGCCGCGACAGCGCCGAGGCGCTCGGCCAACGCATGGCAGTGATCGAGGAAGCGATCGGCCGCGTCGGCGAGCGCCTCGCGCAGGAGCAGGGCCGCGGCGATTCGCTGTTCGCGGGCCTTTCGGC
>JASLBO010000095.1 GCA_030146605.1 Sphingomonas sp.
TGCTGACGCTGATGTTGCCGATACTGGCCAGGGTGAAGGGGCCGGTGGGCGAGAAGGTCTGCGCCGATGCCTGGGGCACCATGAACGCGGCCGACGCGGCAAGCGCGCCTGCTGCCAGGATTTTCTTGATCATCATTCCTCTCCTCGTTTTTTTTGGGCATTGGACTGCCCGTTCGGGGGCGGCACTTCCTGCCTCCCCCATCTCAATCGACGCGCGCGGATCGATATCGGGGGGATGTCCCGTGAAATACAGCGCAAGATCGCGCGGGGAGCGCGACTTCGGGGGGACGCAAAGCGGAGTACAGACAAGATGCTGGCAAATGCAGAGCAGTGTGGGAAAGACGAACCCCGCACGTGCACAAGTCCCCACATTGTCTATTTTGTCGCGACTATTTCTTCGATTAAGGCCCAGGCATGACCGTCTCGTACACCAAGCGGCGCAAGCGCAGCGCAACCGAAGCGCGCGACGAAGCGCTCGCCGCCGCGCGCACCTTGCTCCTCGAACGGGGCCCGGCTGCGGTCACCCTCGCCAATGTCGGCCGCGCGATCGCGATGTCGCACACCAATGTCATCCACCATTTCGGTTCGGCGGCGGGGCTTCAGACCGCGCTGATGGAGGCAATGATCCGCGACCTGGCCGATGCGCTCGGCGACGCGGTCAGCGCGCTCTACGTCGATGCCGACGCGCCGTCGCGCCTCGTGGATCGGGTGTTCGACGCGTTCGGCACGGGAGGCGCCGGCCAGCTCGCCGCATGGCTCGTGCTCGCACGCGAACTCGATTATTTCGATTCGCTCGAGCAGGCAGTGGCCGACCTCGTCGCCGCGGTCCGCGCGCGCGTGCCGGACAGTCCTGACAGTGAGGCACGGATCCGAAATATCGTGCTGCTGATTGCAGTCTGCGCATTCGGCGACGCGCTGATCGGGCCGCATCTGCGCCGCATGCTCGGGCAGGAAAAGGCCGCCACGCGCGAGCTCGTCGCCCAGATCCTGCCTCTGCTGATCGCGCCGCCCCCACGGGGCTAGACTCGTTTTCTTTCAATCTGAATCGTGCTCCTGCGGAAGCAGGAGCCCAGAGCCGAGAGCGCAACGCCTGTGATCCTGGGCTCCTGCTTTCGCAGGAGAACAGATCTCGGCTCGATTTCAGCGAAACACAGACTAGAATCTGATCCAGCGTCCTTAATCTGTTCCCCGGGAAAGGCCGGGGGCCAGTCGCAAGCGCTCTGAGGGGCAGGACGCCACCGGCAAATCCGTCGATACGGGGCAGCGGCCTTCGCCGGGGAACATGGCGGTTCTAACCAGCTGGATCAGACTCCAGGTCAGCGCGCGCGCCGCCAGGTCTGGGTCTTGCACAGGAAACTGGCGATGCAGCCCTGCACCTTGAGGGTATCGGGGTTTACCAGCGTCAGCGTCCCCGATCCGGCCCCGTTGCCCGTCTCGGGATCGTAGAGCGGCCCGCCTTTCCATTTGCCCGGCCCGCCCGAGAAACCGCTCAGCACCCGCGCGCCCAGCACCTTGCGGCTGCGCTGCGCCTGGTCGGGGTTACGCACGTCGCGCTGGTCGGGGTTGACCCGCAGCCGCGCCCCGTCGACCACCCGGCCGCACAGCGCCTGCCCGCAGCGGTGGATCTCGACCACCCCGCCCTCGCGCTCGGTATGCCAACGGCCGATCAACGCCCTGTCGCCTGCCTGGCCGGCGGGAGCAGCCGCGGCGGTCAGCGCGAGCACCAGCCCTGCTGCGGCAAATACCCCGCCCGCCCGCCCGTACGTCTTACCCATGCTCACCTCCTTACTGACACCGATGTTCACACCATTGCGATATGAACATCGATGTCAATATCAAAGCATCAGAAACGCTTGCTCAGCCGGAACCCGAAGATCCGCGGCTCCAGCGTGAACACGTTGGTGGTCAGCCCGGTATCGTCCGAATTGGTGAAGGCGTCGGTGATCGGCGTGCCGTTGAAGACGTTCTTCACATAGAATTGCGCGGTCATGTCCCATTTCGCATTCTCGAGCGTGAACGCCAGATTGGCATTGTCCCACCCGCGCAGCCGGTCATAGGCAGTGTTGTAGACGCGCGCATAGCTCGGTCCCTGCCGGTAGTAATCGCCGCGCAGCGTCAGCTTCCATTCATCGACGAACCGGCTGTATTGCGCGCCGACATTGAACGTCAGCCGCGGCGAATTGGGCAGTTCGTTGCCGCTCAGGTCGGCATAGAAGCCGCGTCCGCCATTGGGTGCGCCGCTGCGCGCCGCGGTGCTTCCTAGGGGCTGGATCGGGCTTTGCGCAGGATCGTAAGGCAGCAGCGGATCGTAAAGGAAGCCGTACCGGGTATGAAACGGCTGCTGCCCGTTAGGCAGATTGGGATCGAAGTCGCCCAACCGGCCCGATGCGCTGCACAAGGCCGCCAGCGCGAAGGGCGCGATCCCACCACCGGGCAATTGTGACGTGGGCGAGCTCAGGATCGCCTCGACCGCCAGCCGCGGCGCGACGCAATTGGACGGCACCTGCACCCAGGGCCGAACCACCACCCAATCGGGATTGCCCTGGGTGCGATCCATCACGTCGACTGATTGCTCACCCTTGGCGACACGGGTGCGCAGATATCCGAGATTTGCGTCGAGCCGAAAGCTTCGGGAAGGCTGCCACCACGCCTCCGCCTCGAGTCCCATCGACGTGGAGTCGAAATTCTCGTTGAGCGAGATTCGGTCGACGATCTGCGACACCTGGTAGTTGGTATAATCGTAATAGAAGCCCGTCAGGTTTAGGCCGGCCTTGCCGTTGGCGAACACGTTCTTGGTGCCGATCTCGAACGCGTTGACATATTCAGGTGCGAAGGTCTGCGCGAGCGGCTGGTAGCGAACGATCTCCGGATCGAAATCCACCCGCGGCGGATTGGAGCCGCCGCCCTTGTACCCGTGCGAGAAGGACGCGTAGACCAAAGTGTCCCTGGTGAAGCCGATATCCGGCTTCCAGTCGATCACCGCACGGCCGCTGAAGCGCTGCCACTTCTGCACGATGTCGGGCTGCGCCGGATAGCCGATCGCCGCCTTCCCGCCGGTCGAATCGCTCATGACTCCGCCGATCCCGAGCAGCAACTGGCTGGGATAAGGCGTGCTCGTCTTGGTATCGTTGGTGTAGCGCAGTCCGCCAGTGAGCTTCAGCCGGTCGGTGAGTTTATAGTAAAGCTCACCGAACAGCGCCCAGCTCTCGGTCTGCACTTCGTTCTTGCTGCGGAAATAATTGTGCCCCTCGCCATTGATCTTGTCGATCGGGTTGGGGTCGACATAGATGCAGTCGGCATCGGCATCGGTTGGGCC
>JASLBO010000120.1 GCA_030146605.1 Sphingomonas sp.
GTCTTGGAAGGCGACTTCTTGGTCGAAGCTTTTTTCGCAGGCTCCTCGGCCTTGGGCTGGTCGGCGCCGGCATCGGCCGAAGCCTCGTCGGCGGCCGCAGCCTTCTTCGAAGCCTTTTTCTTGGCCGGCTTGTGGTCGTGGTCATGATCATGGTCGTGATCATGGACGTGCGTGCCGGAGACGAAGCCGTCCTCGCTCTCGATCGCCGCCTCGAGCTCCTCGCGAGTCACTTCGCGGTCGCTGATCTCCGCCTTGTCGAACAGATAGTCGACGACCTTGTCCTCGAACAGCGGCGCGCGCAGCTGGGCGGCCGCCATCGGCTCCTGCTGAACATATTGCATGAAGCGCTGGCGATCCTCGGGGCCATATTGCTGCGCTGCCTGCGCGATCAGCCGGTTCATCTCCTGCTGCGACACTTCGACGCCATTGGCGGTGCCGATCTCGGAAAGCAGCAGACCCAGGCGCACGCGGCGTTCGGCGATCTTGAAATAATCGTCGCGCTCGGCCTCGAGCTCGGCGAGTGCCGCGGCGGGATCTTCCTCATGCTCGGTCTCGTGGACGAGCTGGTGCCAGATCTGCTGGAACTCTGCCTCGACCATCGACGGCGGCACCGGGAAATCATGGCCGGCGGCGAGCTGGTCGAGCAGCTTGCGCTTCATATAAGTGCGGGTCAGCCCGTTGAGCTGCTGCTCGATCTGGCCCTTGAGCAGGCCCTTGAGCTGCTCGAGATCCTGCAGGCCGAGCGCCTTGGCGAAATCGTCGTCGATCTTCGTCTCGCCGGCGGTCTTCACCGCGGTGATCTTGAGATCGAAGGTCGCGGGCTTGCCGGCGAGATCTTTCGAGCCGTAATCCTCGGGGAACGTCACGTTGATCTGCTTCTCGTCGCCGACCTTGACGCCGACGAGCTGGTCCTCGAAGCCCGGGATCAGCCGGCCCGAGCCGATCTCGACCGCCATGCCCTCGCCGGTACCGCCTTCGAACGCGACGCCGTCGGCGGTCTTGCCGACGAAATCCATGGTGACCTGGTCACCGGTCGCGGCTTCATAACCCTCGGCGGCGTCGTCCCAGCCCTTCTGGTTGCTGGCGAGCTGCTGGAGCTGGTCGTCGATCGCCGCATCGTCGGCGGGAACGGTCAGGCGCTCGAGCTTGAGCCCGTCGATCGACGGGGTCG
Source organism: Sphingomonas sp. (assembly GCA_030146605.1). GTDB lineage: Bacteria > Pseudomonadota > Alphaproteobacteria > Sphingomonadales > Sphingomonadaceae > Sphingomonas. Next base: position 1,172 of record JASLBO010000120.1, read on the forward strand.
GCACTTCGGGGAGCACTTCGAGCTCGACCTTGACCTCGGCGTCGGCGCCGGGCGCATAGTCACCCTCGAGGCTGACCCAAGGCTGCATTGCCGGGCGCAGCTTGTGCTCGGCGAGCAGCTTCTGCACGCCTTCCTGGATCGAGTTGTTGAGCGCGTCCTGCGCGATCGCCTCGCCGTGCATCTTGCGCACCAGATTGGCGGGGACCTTGCCGGGGCGGAAGCCGGGCATGCGGATCTGCGGAGCGACCCGCTTCACTTCGGCATCGACCTTCGAATCGATGTCCTTGGCGGTGATCTTGAGCGTGTAGGCCCGCTTCAGGCCTTCGTTCAACGTCTCGACAGTCTGCATTCTTCAGGCTTCCAACTAGAATGGGATCGCGGCGCCGAAACGCTGATCAGAGAGCGGCGGTGCTGGTGCGGGCGAAGGGACTCGAACCCCCACACCTTTCGATACCAGAACCTAAATCTGGCGCGTCTACCAGTTCCGCCACGCCCGCAGGGGCACCGCCGGTCGGCGGGCTCTATAGCAGTCATGGGTGCCGGGGCAAGCCGCGAAGCAACTTGCGCGCCTTGTGCGGCGTTCAGCATGGTAACAAGGAGAGCCTTCATGCCCGTCGAACCGCCCATCCCCGCCGCTCCCGAGCCCGCACCGTCCGAGTTTCCGGGCGCCCCGCAGCCGGGCCAGCCGACCACGCCGCAACCCGAATACACCCCCCCGGCGCCCGACATCGACGTGCCCGACCCGCAGCCGGGCGGCGATCCGGCGATCACCCCGGGACAGCCCACGGCCTGACACCCTTTTCGACGATTGGAGAGTAGAGACATGGCCGACACCAAAAGCGACGCCGAACTGCGCGGCCCGATCACGGATGAACCGGACGATCCCCGTTCGGATATCGAGCAGGCAGTGCAGTCGCGCGCCGACGAAGCGAAGGCCGCGGGCGGCGGCGTGGTCCAGCCCGCGCGCGATCCCGCCGGAATCGACGACGGCGTCAGCGGCACCGCGGGCGAAGTGAAGAACCAGGATCGAACCCAACAATAGGGGCATGCGCGTCCATGACGCATTACTTCTTGAACGTTTACAATGGTCTTGGACTAACCCGCGACTTTGAAGGGGAAGACTTTCCCGACCTTCACGGCGCCTGCCAAAAGGCAGTGGAGAGCGTGCGATCGATCCTCAGCGACGAACTGAAGTCCGCCGGAATGCTGGATCTGCGCGGCCGGATCGAAATTGCGGACCAACACGGATCAGTTGTACGCACGCTGCCATTCAGCGAAGCCATCGAACTAAAACTCGGCGAGTCGCCGCCGGGCAAGGAGGGCGCATGATCGAAAAACACCTGATGAAGCTGCGCGCGCGCGACGATATCAGCGCGGCGGAAGAACAGGCGCTGCGCAATGCGCTCGGCGAGGTGCTCACCTACCCCGCGGATTTCACCTTCATCCCGGCGGGCAAGGAACTCACTTGCTCGACGCTGCTGCTCGACGGCATCCTGTGCCGCTACAAGGATCTGAGCGACGGCCAGCGCCAGATCACCGAGCTCCACGTCGCGGGCGACTTCGCCGATCTGCACAGCTTCACGCTCAAGCATCTCGATCACAGCGTGATGGCGCTGACCCCGAGCAAGGTGGTCCAGGTGCCGCACGAAAATCTGAAGAAGATCACCGAGGATCTGCCGCATCTCGCCCGGGTGATGTGGTTTTCGACCAATCTCGACGCCGCGATTCACCGGGAATGGGAAGTCTCGCTCGGCCGGCGCACCGCGATCCAGCGCACCGCGCACCTGTTCTGCGAGCTTCAGGTCCGGCTCGGCATCGCCGGTCTCGCCAGCGAGAAGGAATATGCGCTGCCGATCACGCAGGTCGATCTCGCCGAATGCCTCGGCCTGACCTCGGTGCACGTCAATCGCGTGCTCAAGGAACTGCGCGAGCGCGAGCTGGTCAATTTCCGCAGCGGCAAGGTCACTCTCCTCGACCTGCCCGGGCTTCGCCGCATCGCCGAGTTCGACCCCGCCTATCTCTATCTCGAAAAGCGCCCGCGTTAGCCCGGCAGCCGCCGCGCGGTCAGCACCTTCACCGGCGCCGCCGGCACTTCGCCCCTGAAACTCCCCTGCAGCGTCCTGGTCGGCGAAACCGGCGCGTCGAAGATCCTGAGGACCACGTCCATCCCTTCGACCACCCGGCCGAACGCGGCATAGCCCAGATTGTCGCCGGTCCGGGCGGGATCGGCATCGAACGAAGGCTGCGCGCCGACGCTGATCGTGAACTCGCCGCGCGCGGTGCCCGGCGCCAGCCGCGGCATCGAGATCGCGCCGTCGACATGAGTCACCCCGGTCTGGCTGGTCGGCTCGTGTTTGATCGGGGCAAGCATCTTCGCCGGCGCCCCCTGCACCCCGAACTGGACGAAGCCGAACCGCTCCGCAACTTTGACGGTGCGGTAGAAACGGATCCCGTCGAGCCGCTTCTGATCGACATAGCGCAGGAAATTGCGCGCAGTGATCGGGGCCTTGCCGGCCTCGACCTCGACGACGAAGCGGCCTGCGCTGGTTTCGATGGCCACGCGGGGATTGGACGGCGTAACCGGCGCTTGCGCGAAC
>JASLBO010000122.1 GCA_030146605.1 Sphingomonas sp.
CATCCCGGCGCACAAGACCAAGATGCGGCGAGCGCATACGATCCCCCTCTCCCGCCAAGCGCTCAAGATCATCGCTTCCATCAAGCATGACGCGGAATACAGCACATACCTGTTTCCCTCGCGGCGGTCGGTCCAACGGCCGATGTCGGAGAACACCATCAACGCAGCCCTGCGTCGGATGGGCTATGCGCAGGACGAGATGACCGGGCATGGCTTCCGAGCCATGGCCGCGACGCTGCTCAACGAGATGGGTCTATGGCATGCCGACGCAATCGAGCGTCAGCTGGCGCACTGTGACAACAACGCGGTTCGTCGCGCCTACACGCGCGGAGAATATTGGGACGAACGCGTGCGCATGATGCAGCACTGGTCGGATCATCTCGACTTCCTCCGCGACGGCGCCAAGGTCCTCAGGGGAAAATTTGGCAAGGCGAAAAGTAGATAATCGCCGCAGGGCATCCAGAGCCTTCCACCCTCTTGAGTACGCGGATGGAATGGTTGCGGGAGCAGGACCTTTTCGGATGCGGTCGAAGCTGCATCCGTCTGAGGATACATGAAATTTCTGGCAGTTCGGAGCAACGATACCCCCACCTGTACCCCCGCCAACGGTAAGACGCGATGAGACGCCATTCTATCGAGCCAAGCCGAAACTACTCGTTGGGCAAGCTGCAGTTGCTCACCCTCCCATGAGCACCCTACGGCGCGGACCTTATGCTCGCGACGCTGAAACTGGCGCCAGCTCCCGTCGGCTGCATGCCACTAGGCTCTGACGCCTCCACCTGCCTTTGCCGCAAGGTTAGCCGCCGCCCTGTCTTGTGTGTCTGCCACCGCGCGCGCCATGGTTTCCCAAGTGACGGCGGAGCGCTCATGCATTTCCCGGCGATTGGGCAGGTTAGTTTTCTCAGCTGCCGCGCGCTGCGCCGCGGCATTCGCTAGATATATCTCGATAGTAGTCATCGCGTCCATATCGCGGAAATCCCATGTCGCGTCGAATCAGGCGCGCGCTGTCAATGCTTGGCAGGCGATGTCCGGGTGCGACTGAGCGAGCGCGTGTCACCTCGTTGCCGCCCCCCTTGCTTGCGTTCAGCAAGGCGCTACTTGACCATTGTGGTAAGGCATCGAGGCGCCGCATCGGGTCCCCCACCATCAGGCGCGGGAGGATGCCGCTTCGGAGCTCGGTCAGGATCAGCCAGCGAGAGCCGTCCCCTGTCTGTTGTACTCAGCTCTGACAACGGCAGCCCCGGTCGCCTTGAGCGCCCCCCGCCGCACGGGCCGCCGGGTTCGAGAAGGCACCAGGTGCCGCCGATGTCCAATGGCTAGAACTTCGCCCGCACGCCAAAATTTAATCGGGCGCCCGTGTCCTGGAGCAGCAAGAAGCGGTCTTCGATCGCCGACCACTCGTCGACGCGCTGTTTGGTGACATTCACGCCCTGGACGTACAGCTGGACGTTCGGCGTTACTTCATAGCCGAGATTGAAATCCAGCTGGCCATAAGCGGAGCGATTGCGCGGCCGCCCCTGGCTCGAGCGACAGGCACGAAGATATTCAGAGCGCCAGTTGTACGAGACCCGCGCCGAAATGCCGAACTTTTCGTAGAAGACGCTCCCGTTAGCGGAGTGCGGAGACAGCCCGTTATACCCGCAATCATAGTCGGCCAGCGTCTGGTCCCGCTCCACCTGGCTGTCGACATAGGTGTAATTGCCGGTGATGCCGAAGCCGGAGGCGAATCCGGGCAGCCAGTCGAATGCGTATTGGCCGCCGACTTCGACCCCGCGGATATAACCGCTTTGCCCGTTGCGCGTCCGCGTATCCTGGAAGGTGCGGCCGAAGCGCGTCACCGGCAAGGTCTGAAGTTCGAGAAAGTCGCTCAGATCTTTATGAAATCCGCCGACGCTGACATAGCTGACGGAAGACAGATACCATTCGAGCGACACGTCGTAATTGGTCGATTTGAAGGGAAGCAGGGTCGGGTTGCCGCCGCCCGAAAGCGGCACCGACACGCGCCCGCCGAAATTGTTATCGACGCCGAGATCGGTAAGCGTCGGGCGGGTGACCGTCTGCGAATAGGCTGCGCGGGCGACCAGCTTGTCAGTCAGACTATATTTGATGTTCGCCGAGGGCAGCGCACTGACGTAGCTGTTCCGCACCTCGATCGCCGTCGACGGTCCGAACGTATAGGTCAGGGTATCGTCGCCGGGCGTCGTGGTGATGCCGATGACGGGCAGATCGAAGCCGCGCGAGATCGTCTCGGTGCGCACGACCCTGATGCCGGCGTTCGCCGACCAGCGGGAGCCGCCGAACTGCATCGCGATATAGCCGGCCAGCAGCCTTTCGGTCACGTCGAGTCGGCTGCCCAGATTCTCCCTCACGCCGAAGGGTCCGCCGGGCAACGCGAGCAGCCGCGCCGCCTCCGCCGCCTGCTGTTCGGCGCTGCGCCCGCTCCGCGGCAGCGCCAGACGGCCCGGGTCGGAGAGATAGGCGATGATCGCGTCGGGATCGTAGGTGAAGAACTGGCGCGGCACGCTCTCGGCGCCCGACGCGCCTGTGAGATAGTTGTCGAGCGTGTAGACGCGCAGGAGCGACGGATCGATGGGGATCTCATAGCCACAATAGGAACACTGCCCGTCCTGGTTGTTGAACGACCGACGGACCTTGTTGCGATCGGAATAGGAGAAGCCGATGCGCACCGTCTGCAGGATGCTGTCCTGCACCTTGAAGTCGGTATCGAGATGATATTCCGAGCCCTCGTCCCGCGCGCGATTGTCCGACACGTCGAGATAGTGCGCGGTCATCATCGAGGGATCGGTGAGGTTGCCGAGGTTCGACGCGATCGGCAGATCGTTTCCTTTGTTGAGGTCGAAGCCGGGCGCGGTGCGCGAGCGTGCGCCGACCACCACGAACTTGCCCGGATTGCGCTGCACCGCCTGGGTGCGCGAAACGTCGAGCCGGACCTCCACATCGTCAGCGGGATTCCACTTCAGATTCCCGCCGGCCTGATAGGTCTCGGTCAGCCGATTGCTCGGGCCCACGATGTTGTCCATCACCCCGGCGGGATAGCCGGCATCGCGGATCGCAGGATTGGCGGCGAGAAAGTCGGTGCCAAAGCGATTGAAGCTGGTGACGGTGCCATTCTCGTCCGCCTGCAGGCCGAGGAATGGCTGCGCATAGAAACTAGCGAAGAAATTGCGATCGGTGAAAACGTCGAATTTGGAGTAGATGCCGTCCACCGTCAGCAACAGCGTATCGCCGAGCTGCGCCTGGACCGCGCCGGCGACGTTAATACGCCGACGGCGCTCGCGGAAACGGTTGAACTGGATGTTCTGCGGCGTGTGGATCGCGGCGCTGGTCGTCACTGCGCTCGCCGGCAGGCCGGTCGCATCGGGAGTCGCGGCCACCACCTGCTGCGGACCGAACAGCCAGCCTTCGGTCTGGACGAAGTCGAGCTGGCTCTTGCGATCGGTGTACGATCCCGAGAGCACCGCGCCCAACGTCTTGTCGCTGTTTGTCCACGAGACAATCGCGGAGGTGTCGGGGCCCAGCTTTTCGCGCAGCGTGTCGTAGATGCCCCCGGCCGATACCGATAAATGAAAGCCGGGCCGCCCGTCGAGCGGACGCGCCGTGACGATGTTTACCGTGGCTCCGATCCCGCCTTCCTGGAGCTCAGGCACGCTGGATTTGAACACGTCGGTCCGCTGAATCATGTTCGAGGACAGCACGTCGAACGAAAATTCGCGTCCGGGATTGTCCGTCGCCATGACGCGGCCGTTGACCAGGACGGTGTTGAACTCGGGGCCAAGCCCGCGGACCGTGATGAACTGCCCCTCGCCGCCCGA
>JASLBO010000124.1 GCA_030146605.1 Sphingomonas sp.
ACAGAAGGTCCGCCTTGCCGCCGGCCAGAATCTTGAGCTTCAGGGCACCAATGTCCTCGTCGCCACGTTCAATCCGGCGACGCTCGGCCCATCCGCTTCCGGACCCCTGCGCTTCCGGCTTGTGCGTGAGGGCGAAGCAAGCGACTGGCTGTCGCTTGCCTCCCTGGCCCGGCTCCCGAAGATCGCGGCCGTCACCTGCGACAAGCCGGACCGCTGCACACTCACCGGAGAATCGCTGTTCCTGATCGAAGCCATCGCGAGCACGCCGGCGTTCGACAAGCCGGTGCTTGTTCCGGAGGGCTATACCGGGCGCAACCTCGAATTCGCCGGTCGTGGCAACGGCAAGCTCTACCTCAGGCTGCGGGACGCACCCTCGGAGCTGCTGTCGCTGGAGATCACCGGCCGGAAAGCGTCGGAAAAGAGATAGTCTGGACGCGGTGTCGTTCTGCGGGCGAAATCTCAGGCGCGCCCGTCCCGGTCCGTCTGCGCCAGGTCAGGTTCGCGAGCCAGTTCACACCAAGCCGCGCCAGGCAGGCGATGACCGCCCGCTCACGGCACGGAGTTTATGGCGACCCCGCCCGTTCCGAGTGAATCCTCGCAGGATAGATCTGGGCTGCACTCAACAGGGCCCGGTATGGCTGCAGCGCTGATGTCTGCCGCAAGCAGCTGCGCCGCGGCTTCCGCCGAGGATAGCACCATTTTCCCTGATCCCTCCCGCGCAACCGCGCTGCGACAGACCCGACCGCCGGTGCCACCGGAGACAAACTTCACGACCTGCGACCTCCAATCCTGCGGTTTGCATGGATCAGCGACCGCAGGCTCGACACCAGGACGACGGTAGAGCGCCCCAGCTTTGCCGCCTCGATGTCACCCGACGCGATCAACTCGTAGATTCTGGACCGGCTGAGTCCGGTCATCCGCACGGCATCGGGCACCTTGACGCTGATCAGATCGGCGGGTGCAACCCCGTGCGACTCCATCGGAGAGTCATTCATATCAGGCTTCCCGTCTTTGGCGACTGAACGCCCGGTCGCTTTCGAGAAAGGATGCCAACATCGCCGGGATCAACTCACCGAGCGGTTCCTCGCGACCATAGGTCTGCGCGTACAGCGCGGCATAGGCGCTCAGGGCGCCGTACAGCTCTGGCGTCACGACGATGGCGAGCTTGATTGGCGTGCGATCGGGCAGCTTCGAAAGCTTGAGGGCCGTCATCGGATCGGCTCCCGCCATGGCGCCAACACAAGGTCTTTGTGAACCACGAGGCGCACCTGCGTGCCCGGACGCACGGTAATCGTCGGCTGGATCTGGAGATTGCGCGAGGTCAGCTGATCCCCTGCCCGGCTGACCGTTCCCTGTGTGGATTCGCGCATGGCGCGGACCAGGTCGCTTTCACCGGCCAGGCTCAGGTTCGATCCCACACCTAGCAGGGTCGATAAAGCAACGCCTTTCAGAAGTGTCCATGTGTGCAGGTCGACCTTGTCGGCCAGTCCCGCCTGCCCGGAAGGATCGGCCGCCGGTACATTGTCGATCCGCACCGAACTGCCGTCGGGAAAGAGAAGGCGCTGCCAGATCACGAGCGCGCGCTTCTGGCCGAAGGCGACGACACTGTCATAGCTTCCGATCAGGCGCGCGCCCTGTGGTATCAGCAGAATGCGGCCCGTCGCGCTGTCGAACACGCGCTCCGTGACCTGCGCCGTTACCAGCCCAGGAAGATCGGAGCGCAAGCCGGTGATCAGGCTTGCCGCGATCACGCTTCCGGCGGAGAGCTGCCACGGCGAGGCGGCTAGCCGGACCGGATATGGATTGACGTCGCCGCCGCGGTCCCTGCCGATCAGAAAGTCAGCCTTTCGCTGCTGCGCGTTGGGGTCATGTTCAGGGTCCAGCGCGAGCCGTGGCGCGGCAACGGGATCAGCTTCGGCAGTCCCTGCAGTCGCGGTGGGCTCAGGGGCGGGAAGTCCGCGGGTCTGCACGAGCACCCCGGCCTCGCGCGCTGCCTTGCGCTCCGCGATCGCCTGGGCGCGCGCCGCCTGCTCCACCTGGTCCGGCCGCGTTGCGGGTCTAGGCGGCGCGCCGTCGGCGAAGGCCTGCTGGTGTTTGAGGATGGGTCGACCCAGATCCCCCGGCAGCGGCGGGCCCAGTTTCGGCGCGTCGCCGTAGCTGGCCGGCAAAGCGCTCAGCGTATCGCCGGTTGCCGTTGCGGGCTCGGCAGAGTCACGCTTGTCCGCCGCGAAGCGAAAGCTCCCCGGCTTCAGCGCGAACCAGGCCGTCACGACCAGCACGGCGATTGCAATAGCCGTCAACGCCACGATGAGCCCGCGCCTGAAGCGGATCGGCGGCGCCGGACGGGCGCGGAGGACAAGCGCTTCCGGCTCGACCTTTCGCGGCGCGTCCGACCCGACTACGTCGTCTGCAGTGTCGGCCATCAGGACCTCCCGCCGCTCGAGCGCGACACGCGGCTGATCCGGACGATCTGCTGGCGCCTCGTGCCCAGGCGCAGCTCAGCGGCCTCGAACAGCCGGTCCACGACATAGTAATTGCCGCGCAGGCGGTAATTCACGAGCTGCGCCTCCCCCTTCCGGTCGACCAGGAAGAGCGGCGGCGCCTCGTCGACTGCGAGCGATGCCGGAAACTCGATGAAAGTTTGTCGGCCGTCGTCGAACGCGCGCAGCGGCCGCCAGGTCGGTCGGTCGCCGGAAATCCGGTATGCAAAGCTGAGCCGCTCGATATCCAGCCCGGCGGCTACCGGCGCCGCGGCCGCAGCAGCTCCCCGCGCGCGCTCGATTGCGAGCAGCGCGTCCCTGGGATAGCTCCACGACAAAGCCGCCATCGCGGGTCCCGTGACGCTGACCAGCGCGATATGGTAGGTTCGCCGGTCGGTCGTAATGACGAGGTTGGTGGAGAGCCCGGCGCCGAAAGGCTTCACCAACAGGTGCACGATCTTGTCGGCGCCCGTGCCGCTGGTCGTGTCGCCGATCACCCAGCGCACGGTATCGCCACTCGCGACTGCGATGAGCCCCTCCCCCGGCTGAAGCGCGATGTCGGTCACCCGTTCCGGCGCCGTATAGACCCGGTAGATCGTACCCTCCGAGAAGGGATAGATCGCCGCCGCGTTGACGAAGTCGCGTGCCCCCGGATCGAGCGTGGCTGCCGCGTTTGCCCTGCGTACCGCAGGCACACCGGCGAGCGGTCTCGATGTCTGACGCTTGCCGGGCTCGTCCGCCTTGCTCTTCGGCGTCTGCGCCGACGCGGGTGCGCAGACCAGCGTGGCAGCGAGCGCGATGCAGGCGCAGGGAATGACAGGTCGGTTCATTGGCGTTTCTCCAGTTCGGGGGATGGGTCGGGCGCGGCCGTCGGGCCGGGATCGGGCGGCGATCCTTGCGGAACAGCGGCGGATGAATCGGGCAGCGGCGGCGCGGACGGTCGCGCCGGAGCCGGAGACGGTGCCGTCGGTGGCGCGGGCGCGGGATCCAGTTCACGGCTCCAGTCGATGCGATCGACTGGAG
>JASLBO010000197.1 GCA_030146605.1 Sphingomonas sp.
GCCGGTCTTGGTCAGGCGGCCGTCGCCGCGGAACAAGGTGGCCATCGATACAGCGGCCGACGTATCCAGCTGGAGTTCGCCGCTGCCGAGCAACGTGGTGACTTCGCTCTTGTAGCGATCGGCCTGCGCGCCCGGCCGGCCTTCCGCGACGGTCCAGTCGAGCCGGCTCTCTTTCGCGAGCGTGAGCACGCCGTATCAGCCGGACGCCGTGACCCAGCGCCATCAGTTCGCGCGCCACATGATGCGCGCCGCAACAAGCCTCCATGCCTACGAGGCAGCCGGACGTCGCACCCAAATGCCGCATCAGTCGGGTGCGACTGACCATTGGATCGGGCCGGACGCATCCACCGCGACCAGGTGGGCCAAGAGGCCAGACGCAACGTCAGCGCCGCCAACCGCGAGCGGTAACCTGCAGCATCGGCGGCGAACGAAAATGCGGCGGCCGGGGGCGAAGCGCGGCTGGCTATCGCGGCGCGATGCCGACCGCCGCGCGAAGACCGGCATCGAGCGACACCGTCGGCGCCCAGCCAAGCTTCGCCCGGGTATCCGATATATCGATCTGCAAGCTGCCGACGAGCCGGTCGGCAGCCGCGCTCTTGCCAGCAAATCCGGCGACAAGACGGATCAGACGCTCGGGGACAGGCAGCAAGCGCGGGTTACGTCCCATCGCTCGCGCCAAAGCATGCAGCAATCCGGCAGTCGATACGTCTTCCCCGTCCGATGCGAGGAAGACGGCGTTGGCCGCCGCTGGATGCGTCAACGCGACGCCCACCAGGCTGAGGAGATTGTCTACGCCTACGAGACTGCGGCGATTGTCGGTGATGCCGCCCAGCGGAAGCGGCATCCCGCGCCGCAAGGCCGTTACCAGCACGCGCAGATTGCCTTTCATTCCGGGCCCGTAGATCAAGGGCGGCCGTATCACCGTGACGGTCATGGGACCCTTTCTGGCCAGCGCGAAGAGGGCTGTTTCGGCCTCGTGCTTGCTGACGGCGTAGGGGTCACTCGCACGGACGGGGTCGGTCGATCGAAACGGATGGCCGATCTGCGTGGACTCGCCGTTGACTTTAATTGTACTTAGGAACAGGAAGCGCCGGACGCCCGCTCGCGCCGCCGCCTCCGCAATTGCCAAGGTGCCCGCAGTATTCACCCGTCGGAATTCAGTAAGCGGATCCTCGGCGCAATCGCGCATCATGTGCACGCGCGCCGCGAGATGGACCACCGCATCCACGCCTGACAGCAGCGACAGCCAATCCGCGGAGCCAATGTCCTCGATCACGCGCTCGTTCGCCAGACCCTGCGCGGTACGCACGATCGAAACGACTTCGTGACCGTCGGCTATGAGGCGATCGACCAGCGGGCGCCCGACAAATCCCCCCGCGCCCGTTACGACGATTCGCATATTCGGCTCGCCTTTCCTCGCAGCCGCGCTGCACGCATCGGCAATGTGATCACGCAGATGTCGTCAATCGCGCTGTCAGGAACTGAGATGTTCGCCTAGACCCTGCATCACTGAAGTGCGATGATCAGCGGCGTGGTCAACAGCGGAACGACCGTCAGGAAATCCTTGAACAGTCGCCGCGAACGCGATTCGCCAACGATTACGACATCGTTCGCGAAAACTTCCGGGTCATCATAGGCACCTTGGCGGATCGCCTTCAGATTGTAGAGCGCGGCATAGGTCGTGCCTTGCACTTTGCGCATGATCACGACATCATCTACCTTGGCATATTCTGTCATACCCTTCGCGGCGGCGACCGCACGAACCAGCGTCATTGGCCCGAGAATCGGGTACATGCCTGGTTCCTTCACTTCGCCGTCGACAGTTACGACTTGACTGACCGTTTTCTTTAGGTTGACGCTTACCTGTGGGTTGCGCACATATTGAGCGCGAAGGCCGGTCTCGATCTGCTGCGCCACTTCGCCCGGGGTCTTTCCGCCCACCGCGATGGTCCCGACCAGCGGAAAGTTCAGGCGACCGCTTGCATCCACTTGGATATCGCGCTGATTTAGCTCGCTAACGCCGACAACGTCGATCGAAAGCTCGTCGAACGGGCCGAGGTAATAGGGTCGGTCGAGCGCAGTCAGATCTGCGCGATTTGGCATCGGAAGCGCCTTGTCGTCCAGCCGCACGACGTTGCCTACCGGCTCAATGCGCGACGAAGCGCACCCGGCAAGTGCGAGGCAGCCGATCAGCAGCAAACGAAAATTCAGCATTTCAGCACCATGTACGCGGGAGATCGCAGCCATTGACGACCCACCCGTGGGGCGGGGGGGGCATGCCGCGTGTTTCGTTACGACGTGGCCTGCCCGATGGCAAGGGACGATCCGCGAGCTTTGCGCCGCAACATTCGACAACAGAAGCGGCGCTAGCGGATGCTAACGTCGACGCCGCGCCAGCTCCGCAAGTGCGAAAGCATCTGGCGATTGCGCCGGCGGCGCTCCAAATCCCAAATCCAACCCCATTTGTTGAAGTAGCTCAGGGCGGACTGGATATGGATCTTCTTGAGCCTGCCGTTGTTCATCGAAGCGCGTTGATAGCCATGCGATACCGAAACGCTCGGCACATAATTGGTCTGCCACCGATCGCCAATACGCCGAACCAGATCGACATCTTCCATGTACATGAAGAACCGTTCGTCGAAGCCGCCCAGATCCCGAAGAATATGCGTCCGAGCCAGCAGGAAGCATCCCGACAGGAATGGGATCGCCGCCACCCGATCTTGCGGGAGGTCATGCAATTCGTACCGACGGTTGATCGCGCGTTGCACCGCCGGGATCGGAATGAAGCGCCGGAAAATGAGATCCATCGGCGTCGGCAGCAGCTTGCAGAGGCGTTGCAGGGACCCGTCCATATATTCGATGCGCGGCATCGCAGCCCCGGCCGTTTCATTCTTCGCAAAATGATCGAGTAATTCGGGAAGGACGGCCGGGCCGAACGAGATATCGGGATTGAGATAGAGATGGATGTCCGAATCGTCACCGATCATCGACAAGGCGCGATTGTGCGCGCGTCCGAAGCCGAGATTGGCCCCTGCAAACGCATATTGGACGCGCGGGTGGCTGAACAACGGATGGGCAAGCTGGGATGGCGAGTTGTCGATCACGACGAGCCGGCCCTTGCTTCCGTCCAGGAAGGAGCGGATTGCTTCGCCGAACTGGTCGGCCGGGTTGTCGTACAAGACTAGCGAGCTGGTAAGGCGCATGTTCAAAGCTTCACGAGATAACGCCACAAGGACGGCCAATCGCTGAAGAACGGCTGCGCGGGAATGGTAGCCACATGCCCATCGGGCTCCCATGCGCCGGTCGCCATCGAACGAAAATGGGCGGCCCACGCTCGTGCGTCACCGGGCGCCGCGAAGCTCACATCACGATAGGTGCCCACGGTCTCCCGCGCATAGGGGAGATCGGCGACTAATAGGGGTTTGCCGAAGGACTTGGCCTCGGTGATCGGCAGCCCCCAGCTCTCCAGCCGAGATGGGAAGAGCACTAGATCGCAGCGTTGGTATTCGGCTGTCATCTCTTCCCGATTGCGGCGGCCGAGAAGGCTGACTCCACTCAGACCGCCATATCGCTCGGCCAGCTCGTGTGCCCATTTGCCCTCATCTCGGTTGAACGTGAGCCGCAGGTCGATACGCTGCCCCAATTCCTCCGGCAACAGCTTCCAGGCTTCGCAGAGCACTTCCATGTTCTTGAACACACGCGGCAGCGACGGATAGAGAAGCCGCAACGGTTGGTCGGACGTAGGCACCCGAAGCGGCGCAGTGGACACCACAGGCGCGGCATCTGGGGTAGCCTCGACCGTGATGTTGCTGGGATAGGCAACGACGACGTTGGGATGCCCCAGTCGCGCGCGGAAGGCGTCGCGCAGCCAGGACTGCTGGACGATAACGGCGTCGTTACGCCGAATGAAAAGCGCGTACAGCCGCATGTAGAGCTTGTTGAAGGCGAAGAATACCGGGTCAAACCGCGCCTCGGTCGGGCTAGGTCGGTAAAATGGCGAGGAATTATGACAATAAACCGCTTGCCGCCTGGCTTCCACCACGGGCGTCATGTCGTGCAGTGAAAGCCACAGGTCCGCTTTGAGATCGCGTGATAGCTTGCGAAAGCCAAAATACTCCAGCCAAATGCGATTCAGCCATCTCTTCTTTGAGTGCGGGAACGCAATCGTATGCACACGGTCATTGGCTATGAGCTTGCTGTCATGCACCAGCGCCGTGATCCGCCACTCGTCGCCCAGCGTGTCTGCGGCCGCATCGAGGCTCTCGATGAGCACGGTAAGCGGCCCACCCTCCGTGAGGTTGACGGCCGAGACTACGAGGTGATGCGATGTCATCGATTTCCTAGCAAAAGCTGTCGGGTGGCGGGCGCGTGGTGATTGTCCGTCAAGTAGCCGGAAGCGATGCCGTTGCGCCGCGTCCCACCTGCCGCGATCTAATGCCAATCCACGAAAACATCGCCGGCAGCAGATTCAGTGCCAAATACGCCCCGACCCCATAGGCAAATGCAGGCAAGAACGCGCCGCGCAAGAC
>JASLBO010000355.1 GCA_030146605.1 Sphingomonas sp.
ATTGGTGCCCGTCGACAAGCTCAAGGAACTGTACGGCTTCGATCCGCCGACCGAAAAAGGCCTCGACACGGTCGAGACCTGCCGCGGGGTGATCGACGGATCGGTCAAGGCAGTGATCGGGCTCGGCGGCAATTTCCTGCGCGCGGTGCCCGAGACCGCGGCGATGGAGCAAGCTTGGCCGCGGCTCGATCTGTCGGTCCAGATCGCCACCAAGCTCAACCGGAACCATCTCTTCGCCGGCAAGGTCACGTATCTCCTGCCCTGTCTCGGCCGGATCGAGGAGGATGTGCAGGCATGCGGCCCGCAGGCAGTATCGACCGAGGATTCGACAAGCTGCATCCACGGCTCGCGCGGCAAGGCGAAGCCGGCCAGCCCGCACCTCCTCTCCGAACCGCGCATCGTCGCCGAGATCGCCAGGCGAATCCTGCCCCCCAATCCGCGTGTCGACTGGGACGGCTGGGTCGCCGATTATGGCCGTATCCGGGATGCCATCGAGGCGACCTGGCCGGCGATCTTCAAGGATTTCAACCAGCGGCTGTTCACTCCCGGCGGCTTCTGGAAAGGCAACAAGGCGTCCGAGCGCATCTGGCAGACCCCGAGCGGCAAGGCCGAGTTCCTCGCCCCGACCGGGCTCAGCGCCACCGGGTTCGCCGATGCGGAGGGCCGCTTCCGGCTGATGACCCTGCGCTCGAACGACCAGTTCAACACGACGATCTACGGCTATCACGATCGCTTCCGCGGCGTGAAAGGCACCCGCGACATACTGTTCATCAACCGCGAGGACATGGCCGCGGCGGGCCTGTCCGAAGGGCAGATCGTCGCGCTCGAAAGCGACGCAGACGACGGCATCCACCGCCGGCGCGACGGCCTGATCGTCACGCCTTACGATATCCCGCGCGGGTGCCTCGGAGCCTATTATCCCGAAGCCAACGTGCTGATGCCGGTCGAGCACCATGCCGAGCAGAGCCATGTCCCCGCGGCCAAATCGGTCCCGGTCCGGATCCGCATCTGACCGGCGCGCTGCCCTTTGAATTCGAGCAGGTCGGCCCCGACGGGCTGGCCGAAACGCGAACGCGCGCGATTGCCGAGGAAATGCCGGTGGCGATCGAGTGCAACGGGCTCGGCTATGCCGTGCTGATGGCCAGCCCGGGCGACCTGCTCGACCTCGGCTATGGCTTTGCGCTCACCGAAAGGCTGATCGACGGCGCCGATGACATGCTCGACGCCGAAGTGCATTCGGTCGCGCGCGGCATGCTGCTGCGCCTGACTCTGTCGCCGCGCGTCGCCGGGCGGCTGTCCGACCGGGTTCGCCACCGCACTGCCGATTCCTCCTGCGGCCTGTGCGGGGTCGAGAGCCTCGAACAGGCTTTGCGCCCGCTGCCCGGGCGGCCGGTGCGCTGGGCGGGCGAGGACCAGGTGGTATTCGCGGCGCTCGGGGCGCTGGAGGCGGCGCAGCCCCTCGGCGCCGCGACGCGCGCGGTGCACGCGGCGGCGGCCTGCGCCGCCGACGGCACGATCCGGCGCGTGCGCGAGGATGTCGGCCGCCATAATGCCTTCGACAAGCTCATCGGCGCGATGCTGCGCAAGCGGCTGGGCTGGGACGATGGCTTCGCCGTGCTGACCTCGCGCTGCTCGTACGAGCTGGTCGAAAAGGCCGTTCTTTCCGATTGTCCGATGCTGGCCACCATCTCCGCACCCACCGCACTGGCGCTCGCCCGGGCGCGCGAGGCGGGGCTCGAATTGCGCGTGCTCGCCCGCCCCGATTCGCTGCTGCGGCCCGTCGCATGAAGCTGCTCGGCGCGATCCTCGCCGGGGGCGCCTCACGCCGCTTCGGCAGCGACAAGGCCGACGCGGTGCTGAACGGCCGCAAGCTGATCGATCATGTCGCCGAGGCGCTTCGGCGGGATTGCGCGGACCTTGTGATCTGCGGCGGCGCGCACCCCCATATTCCCCGGCTCGAGGATCGCCCGCATCCCGGCCTCGGCCCGCTCGGCGGACTTTGTGCCGCGCTGTTGCACGGCCGCGACGGCGGTTTCGACGCGGTGCTGAGTGCGCCCTGCGATGCGCCGCACCTGCCGGCGGACCTGCTTCTCCTGCTCTCGGGGCGCGGTCCCGCCGCGTATGTCGCCGATCAGCCGGTCATCGGCCTGTGGCCCTGCGGGCTCGCCGAGCGGCTGCTTGCCCATCTCGAGCAGAGCGCCGACCGGTCGCTGCGCGGCTGGGCGCGCGCCGCAAGCGCTGCGCCGGTCGAGCTCCCGCACGCGATCTGCAATATCAACACGCGCGCCGATCTTGCGGCGGTCGAGCGCATATATCCCCCCGCGCCAAGCGAATCGTAGCGCGCACCGAATCGGGGCCTTGCCGTCCTATCGGAACGCCCAGCGCATCGTCCGCGCGATGCCGCCGGTACCGAGCCGCACGGCGGGCGTCGCCAGACCCGCTCCGGAAAGACCGTGCATCCGCCGCGCCCACACCGGCAGCAGGTCGATCGCGGCATGAAAGGTAAGCGCCTGAAAGGGCTTTACCGCCAGATTGGGGGCGGGCTGGTTGAGCAGGATCTGCGCCACTTCGCGGGTCCGCGCATCGGCGCGCAACGCGGGCCGCATCTGCTCGATCAGCGCATCCGCCTCTGCGCGGCTGCGCGGAATCGGATCGGCGCCGAGCGCCTCGGCGATCTGCGCGAACTCGGCGAAATAGCGATCCTGCTCCTGCAACGACATTCCGGGCTCGGCATAGCGGCGCCACGCGTCGAGGAAGCTCACGGCCTCGGTCACATGCACCCAGGCGAGCAGCTGCGGATCGTCGGCCGCATAAGGCGTGCCGTCGGCCAGCGTGCCGCGCACGCGACCGTGAACCTCGCGAACCCTGGCGATCGCCGCTTCGGCCTCCCCGCGCGTCGCATAGCTGGTCACCGCGATGAAGCGCGCGGTGCGGCGCAGCCGCCCCAGCATGTCGCCGCGAAAGCTCGAATGATCCCAGACCCCCGCGAGCACCGCGGGGTGGAGCATCTGCAGCAGCAGCGCCGCAACCCCGCCGACCATCATCGTGGTCAGGTCGCCATGGACCCGCCACACAGTGGATTGCGGGCCGAACAGCCCGTCGGGGCTGCGCACCACCGGCTTCTCGCCGCGCGCCTGATCGTTGAATACCGCTCGGACCTGACCGATCAGGGCGGAGCGGAGCGTGCGTGCGGCGTGGCTGGCGGGGCTCATATTGCCAAGCTAGGAGCTCGCGCCTGCATCACAAGCCGGACGCGCGCCGGACCCCGCCGTCTACGCAGACAAATCTGGCGCCAGAAGCCGACATTGTGCCGCCGCAACAAGCGGTGGATTGACCAAGTCTTTCCCGCAGTGCAGCAACCTTGGTCATGGCTAGCCTGGCGATCGCAAACAATCCGGACATCCGCTTTCTGGGTCGTCTCCTCGGAGACGTGATCCGCGCTTATGGCGGCGAGGAGCTGTTCAAGCGGATCGAATATATCCGCGCCACTTCGGTCGACCGCCATCGCGGCGTCGCTGGCGCAGGCGCGATCGATTCGGGGCTCGACCGGCTGAGCCTCGACGAGACGCTCGATTTCGTCCGCGGCTTCATGCTGTTCTCGATGCTGGCGAACCTCGCCGAAGACCGCCAGGGCGTCGAGACCGAGGACGCCGACATGGCCTCGGCGCTGGCCCGGCTCAAGGATCACGGCATCGGCCATGATACCGTCATGGCGCTGCTCGATCACGCTTTGGTCGCCCCCGTGCTGACCGCGCACCCCACCGAGGTGCGCCGCAAGTCGATGATCGATCACAAGAACCGGATCGCCGAGCTGATGACGCTCAAGGATCGCGGGATCGAGGAGACCGAGGACGGCGACAAGGTCGAGGAGGCGATCCTGCGCCAGATCGCCTTGCTCTGGCAGACGCGGGTGCTGCGCCGCGAGAAACTGGGCGTCGCCGACGAGGTCGAGACCGCGCTTTCCTATCTGCGCGACGTGTTCCTGCCGGTGCTTCCCGCCCTGTATGCGCGCTGGGATCGTGCACTCGGCGAACGCGCACCTTCCTTCCTGCGCGCGGGCAGCTGGATCGGCGGCGACCGCGACGGCAATCCCTTCGTCACTGCCGATTCGATGAAGCTCGCCCTCGCCCGCTCCGCCGAGACCGTGCTCGCTTATTATATGGAGTCGGTTCACGCGCTCGGCGCCGAACTTTCGATCTCGACCGAGCACACCAGCGTGAGCGACGCCGTGCTCAAGCTGGCCGAGGCGAGCCACGACACCGGCCGCAGCCGCGAGGATGAACCCTATCGCCGCGCGCTCACCGGCATCTATGCGCGGCTGTCGGCGACCCATCAGAAGCTCACCGGCAAGCGCGCGCCTCGCCCCGCGCCGCTTCAGGCGGAACCTTATGCCGAGCCGTCGCAACTGCGCGAGGAGCTGGTCTCCATCGCCCGCGGTTTGGCCGCCGAGGGCGCCGGTCCGCTCGCCAGCGGCGGCGCGCTCGGGCGGCTGATCCGTGCGGTCGAGACTTTCGGCTTCCACCTCGCCACGCTCGACATGCGCCAGAACAGCGCGGTCCACGAACGCGCCGTCGCCGAACTGCTCAAGGCCGCCGGGGTGTGCGACGATTATGCCGCGCTGTCCGAGGACGAGCGGGTCGCATTGCTCCGCCGCGAGCTGGAGAGCCCGCGTCCGCTCACCAGCCCCTATGCCGATTATTCGGAAGAAACCGCGTCCGAGCTCGCCATCGTCCGCGCCGCGGCCGAGGCGCACGCCAAATATGGGCGCCAGTGCATCACCCATTACATCGTCTCGATGGCGCAGTCGGTGTCGGATCTGCTCGAGGTCCATGTCCTGCTCAAGGAAGCTGGCCTCTATCTTCCCGGCCCGCAGCCGCAGGCACACGTCATGGCGATCCCGCTGTTCGAGACGATCGCCGATCTCGAAGGCGCGCCGGCGATCATGGAGGCTTGGCTGGGCCTGCCCGAGGTCGCCGTGATCGCCGCGAAGCGCGGGCACCAGGAAGTGATGATCGGCTATTCCGATTCGAACAAGGATGGCGGCTACCTGACCTCGACCTGGCAGCTCAGCCGCGGGTCGACCGCGCTCAAGCCGGTGTTCGAGAAGGCCGACATCGCGATGCAGCTGTTCCATGGCCGCGGCGGCGCGGTCGGTCGCGGCGGCGGGTCGAGCTTCTCGGCGATCCTCGCCCAGCCTCCGGGAACGGTGCAGGGCCGCATCCGGATCACCGAGCAAGGCGAAGTGATCGCCGCCAAATACGGTACCCGCGCCAGCGCGATGACCAATCTCGAGGCGATGGCATCGGCTACCCTGCTCGCCAGCCTCGAGCCCGAGCAGCTCGCACCCGCCGATGCGACACGCTTCGCCGCGGCGATGGACGAGCTGTCGGCGACGGCGTTCAAGGCCTATCGCGGGCTGGTCTACGGGACCGACGGCTTCACCACCTTCTTCCGACAGGCCACGCCGATCGCCGAGATCGCCGGGCTCAAGATCGGCTCGCGCCCGGCGAGCCGCAAGAAATCGGACGCGATCGAGGATCTGCGCGCGATCCCCTGGGTGTTCAGCTGGGCGCAGGCGCGAGTGATGCTGCCGGGCTGGTACGGCGTCGGCGCGGCGATCGAGGCGTTCGCCGACAAGGGACTGCTGCGCGAAATGGCGACGGGCTGGCCGCTCTTCGCCGCGACGCTGGCGAACATGGAGATGGTGCTCGCCAAATCCGACATGGACGTGGCGCAGCATTATGCCGCGCTGGTCGAGGACAAGGCTCTGCGCGACGGCATCTTCGGCCGCATCCGGGAGGGCTGGGACAAGACGCATGACGGGCTGCTGCAGGTGACCCGCCAGACCCGGCTGCTCGAGAAGCATCCGGGGCTCGAAACCTCGATCCGGCTGCGCACCCCCTATATCGAGCCGCTCAACCTGCTCCAGATCGAATTGCTCAAGCGCCACCGCGCCGGCGAGGAGGACGCGCGCATCGGCGAAGGCATCCTCCTGTCGATCAACGCGATCGCCACCGCGCTCAGGAATAGCGGCTAGGCCAGAAACGGCGCCGCCACTTCTGGCGGCACGCGCACCAGCCGCCCGGTCGGGCGGTCGAGGATCGCCCAGGTGGTCTTCGCCTCGACGCGCACCTTGCCGTCGGCGCCGGTGAATTTCATGTAGCGATTGAACCGCGCGCCTTTGGGCGGCTCGCTCACCCAGGTCTCGGCGGTGACCGTCTCGCCTTCGAGGACGCTGCCGCGATAGTCGATCTCGTGCCGCGTTATCACCCAGATATAGGCTTCGTGATGCCCCGGCGCGGCGATCGCGTGCCAATGCGCCACCGCCACGTCCTGGATCCACTTGACCCAGACCGCATTGTTGACGTGGCCGAGGATGTCGATGTCCTCGGGACCGGCGGTGATCGTGCTGGTGTAGGGCGTCATGACCGAACCTTAGCGCAACTGACCGCCGAAGGTCAGCCTTTGCGCCACCCTCAGCGGATCGCCCTGCACGCGATCGGCGGCAGCCCGGGTGCGGTGAAGCTGATGTCGCTGCCCTTGCCGCGCAGTTCATACCCCTTCGCCGTGTAGCGTATCCCCGACGCGACCCGTTCGCCGCGCAACCTCGCCAGCGCCTTGCCGCCGCGCGACACGGTGACGCGATCGTTATCCGGATCGAAGCGCGCGACGAGCCGCGTCCCGTCCATGCAGCGATAGCGCGCGGTCGAGCGATTATCCTCGGTCGGCTGCGGCGCGGGCGTCTTCTCCGCAGCACCTGGCTTGAAGTCGGTGCTGCGGATCCACCAGCGGCGCTGTTCGGCAGTCGCACCATCCACGTCGCCCGCGCGATGCAGCGTCACCGAACCGCGCAGGTTGAACGGCCGTGCGCCCTGCTTCAGCCGGCCATAGACCTGCACCGGCACGGTCACATAGCGCTGGCCCGCCCCCGCATCGATCCGCCCGGGCGCCCCGACATTGGCGTGATATTCCGAATAGCGCGCGAAGCTCGCCGCGAAAGCGCGCGCGTCCATGCCCGCCGCGCCCGGCGCCCACAGCCGGAATGCCTGGCCGTATTTCGCTTCGCCGAGCAGCGCATAATAGGTCTGCACGACATTGGCCGCGCCCTGCGCGCTGTCTTCGGTGAACGGCGCCTCGCTGACCGGCGTCCGGTCATCGTCGAGCCCGCCCGGCTCGCCCGGCGCGGGCGGGTCGAGCGGCGCCGGTGTCGCCGAAGCTGTCGGCCGCGCCGCAATCTCGGGCTCTGCGTCGGCGGCCCGATCGATGTCGTTCGCCGCGATCCGGCTATTTTCGGCCGGCTGGGACGAGCAGGCGGCAAGCGTCAGCAGCAACGGCAGGGTCAGGCGCATGATATGATCCATGTTATGCAGCGGGCGACGAACGCGCCCGCTGCCGCGCCTGTTCCTCAGTCTTCGAGCGGCCGGTTGCCGATAAAGCCGAGCCGTTCGACGCCCGCACGCTTGACCAGCGCCAGCACCGAATCGAACCGTTCGTAGCGCGCGTCGGGATCGGTGTTCATGTGGAGCACCGCGGCTGCATCGCGCTGCATCGTCGCCAGCAATGCGGGCAGTTCGGCATCGGCGATACGGCGGCCGTCCCAGAACAGCGTCCCGCCGCGATCGATGCCGAGCTGGTGCGGCCGCTCGATCTCGGCCTTCGCCTTCAGCTTGCCGGGCAAGTCGATCGGCACCTTGTGCGTGGCGACCGGGATGCTGAGGATCATCACGATCAGCAGCACCAGCATCACATCGATGAACGGCGTGACGTTGATCGCACTGAACGGAACGGGCTCGGGGACACGCGCGGCCTTGACCATGGCACCTCTCCTCATCATTGATGATGTAACATATCATCCAGGAAGAGGCGCGCAACTACTCCCGTCGCCCGACTGTTGGCCCTTGCCGCGGCCGCCTGGCTATAGGCGTCGACGCCGCGTCCCGTGGCGTGGCGGCTTCCCCGATGGACCGGCGGCATGCCGCTTGCGCGCCGCCGCCGGGTCAAGCATCAGGGTTCGAGCGCCACGTCCTCGCCGTCATCGAGTTCGTCGTCCAGCTCGTCTTCTTCGACATCCTCGTCGTCGAGATCGGCCTGGATGTCGTCCTCGCGAATATCCTCTTCGTCCGGATCGGCGTCGTCATCCTCTTCGCCGATCTCGCCGTCGACCATGGTCAGTTCGTCTTCGCTGGCGATCCCGTCCGGGTCGTCGAGCCCCAGCGGAATATCGGTCAGGATCGTGCCGTTGCTCGGCCCGTCCTGCGTAGCCTCGACGATCTCGGCGCCCTGGCTCTCGTCATAGCCTTCTTCGGTCCAACCTTCTTCGGTCGGACGTGCCGGAACCTGGTTGCCGCCCATAAACTGTCCTCTTCGCTGGAGGGGGCGAGAAATGTCCCCCGTCACGGTCGAACGGCAATCGTGCCACATCCGTTCCGTCGCGGCGAGTGCCGGCGCTCAGCTCGGGCGAAAAAGCCGGCCCTTTTCGGCAACCGCGACGGCGACAAAGGCGAGCACGCCCATTGCGAGAAAGCCCGTATACAGCGGCACGGTGGTGCCGTCGAACGCCTGGCCGATCTGCGCGCCGATCACCGCCCCGCCCAGGGTCGCGACGAAGCCCTGGAGGCTCGACGCGGTGCCGGCGATCTCGCCCATCCGCTCCATCGCCATCGCCGAGAAATTGGAAGTCGCCAGCCCGAAGCTCGCCATCATCAGCGCCTGGAGGATCGCGAAGCTCCACAAATTCTCGTGCCCCGAAAAAGCGACTGCCAGGTGAATCGCGGCAAACAGGATCAGCGCCGAAAGCGCGGTGTGCGAAATCCGCCGCGTACCGATCCGCATCACGATCCGCGAATTGAGGAAGGATCCGATCGCCATCGTGCCGGCGACCGCGGCGAAGACCAGGGTGAGCAGCTCGGGCCGGCCGAACACCACTTCCATGATCTGCTGCACCGAGCCGATGAACCCGAACAGCCCGCCGGACAGCAATGCCGCCGCGATCGTGTAGCCCACGGCGCCGCGATCGCGCAGCACCAGCGCATAATCGGCGGCGATCCGCCCCGGCCGCAGCGACTGGCGCGAGCCGGGATCGAGCGTTTCGGGCATGCGCAGCCAGAACCACGCCACCACCAGCGCCGAGACCGCGGCGACGCCCCAGAAGATCACCCGCCACGATCCGCCCAGCGCGAGCACGCCCTGCCCGAAGGCGGGCGCGAAGACCGGCGCCGCCATGAAGACGATGAACGCGAGGCTCATCACCCGCGCCATCGCCCGCCCGGCGAAACAGTCGCGCACCAGCGCCACCGTCACCACCCGCGCGCCGGCCGCCGACGCGCCCATCGCCGCCCGCGCGATCAGCAGCAGCACGAAGCTGCCCGAGATCGCGGCGAGCGCGCTGGTCAACACATAGCTGATCAAGGCGATGATCAGCACCGGGCGCCGCCCGAACCGGTCCGACAGCGGCCCGTAGATCAATTGCGCGAAGGCGAAGCCGAGCAGGAAGGCGGTGATCACGAACTGGCGGTGATTGGGCTCGGCGACGTCGAGGCTGGCGCCGATCGCAGGCAAGGCCGGCAGCATCGAATCGATCCCGAGCGCGGTCAGCGCCATCATCGCCGCGATCAGCGTGACGAACTCGCCGAAGCGGAGCGGCGCGCGATTGGCGGATTCGGTGGAGAGATGCGGCTCGGACATCGCGTGCCAATGGCGGATCGCGGCGCGGGCGTCACCCCCTTGCGCGGACTCGAGGTTCAGGCGACGGTGCTTCCATGCTCCCCCTTGCAAGGGAGGGTTGCCGGAGATCGGTACACCCGCGCCCCGCGCACGACGCTTGTTCGCCGGTGCCCCGCGGGTCTATCGGGATCCGACACACGGAGACTCGCATGCTCGATACCCTCGCCGAGATCCCGGCGCTTTCGCTCGCCGATCAGCAATCCGATCCCGAAGGCTTCGCCCGGGAATTCGGCCGCTCTTTCCAGCGCTTCGGCTTCGCGGTGGTGCGCGATCACGGCATCCCCGATGCGCTGATCGAACGCGCCTGGGCGATGACCAAGGCGTTCTTCGACCTGCCCGAGGCGGAGAAACGCGCCTATTTCATCGAAGGCGGCGGCGGCGCGCGCGGCTACACGCCGTTCAAGACCGAGATTGCCAAGGGCGCGACCCATGTCGACCTCAAGGAATTCTGGCATGTCGGCCGCCAGCTCGCCGAAGGTCATCGCTTCGCCGACAAGATGCCCGCGAACATCTGGCCCGATCGCCCCCAGGGCTTCCGCGAGACCTTTCTCGAGCTGTTCCAGGCGTTCGACGACGCCGGCGACAAATTGCTCTCGGCGATCGCGCGCTATCTTGGTCTCGCGCCCGACTGGTTC
>JASLBO010000373.1 GCA_030146605.1 Sphingomonas sp.
CCTGCCACGCGGCTCCAGATCCGGACTCTCCATGGGATCAGAGCTAGTCGAGCGTCTTCAGAAGGTCGAGCAGATCATCGGGCACGCTCTCACGCACGGCGTCGTCATACGCCTGACGCAGCGCCACGCCCACGCTGCGGCTGGGCTTGCTGCTCTCCGTCCCGCTCTTGAGCGGCTTCGTTGTTTCACCTTTAGCGGAACGCACCAATTCCCCCCGTAAGGACCCGAGATGTCCGGGACCCGGACTGTGAAGTACGCATTGAGCACCTGGTGCCCGATTAACGCCATGACGCCAGAGCGCAAGCGCTCCCGTGGTGGCAAGAGCACCACACGGTCTGGGCGATGAAACCAAATAGCGCGTCGATTGTTCCACAGGCGATGCGAAATCCGGGGAGGGGCTCCTTTGGACAGCAGAAACGATTGCAATATGGGCGTCGGGGCGCGAGAAAGCGGCCCGCGTACTCGACGGAGAACACTTCCCTTATGTCGCTTGGACAACAACTCGCGCCGCACCTTCCCTTGCTTCGGCGCTATGCGCGCGCGCTGACCGGCAGTCAGGCCGAAGGCGACCGCTATGTGCGCGCAGCGCTTGAAGCCATCGTGGCGGCGCCCGATCAATTTCCCCGTGACGTCGATCCGCGGCTGGGGCTTTATCGTACCTTCCAGGCGATCTGGCAGTCGACGCATCTCGAAGAAGACGATGTCGTCGAAGACATTTCGAACGAAGCCGAGTCGATCGCGCGCAAGCGGCTCGCCCGGCTTACCCCGCTCTCGCGTCAGGCGCTGTTGCTGACCACCGTCGAAGGCTTCAGCATCGAGGATGCCGGCTATCTGATCGAAGAGGATCCGGCGCAGGTTTCGACGCTGGTCGCCGAGGCGGTGGCCGAGATCGAGCGGCAGACGCGCACCCGGGTGATGATCATCGAGGACGAGCCGCTGATCGCGATGGATCTCGAGCAGATCGTCCGCGATCTGGGCCACGAAGTCACGGGCGTCGCGGTTACGCGCGACGAGGCGGTGGCGCTGGCGATGGAGGATCGCCCGGGCCTCGTGCTCGCCGACATCCAGCTCGCCGACGACAGCTCCGGCATCGACGCGGTCAAGGACATCCTCGCCGAATTCAGCGTGCCGGTGATCTTCATCACTGCGTTCCCGGAGCGCCTGCTCACCGGCGAGCGCCCCGAGCCGACCTTCCTGATCACCAAGCCGTTCCAGCGCGAGACGGTGAAGACGACGATCAGCCAGGCTTTGTTCTTCGATCAGGCAACGGTGCCCGCGGTCTGAAAAATTCCGGTGCGGGTTCCAGATGATACGGACCCAAAACGGTTTTGGCGGGTTTAGGGGGCATGGCTGAGAACGAAGAACCCATCCATGTCTCCACCGACCGCGCCCGCGCCGGCTCCACGCCGCACATGACGCGCTATGTGCTGGGTATTGGCCTCGCACTGGTGATCGTCGCCTTCGCGATCCTGCTCTGGGTCTGGTAGACCGTCAGGGTCAGCTCCCAAAAATGCTGGCAATCGCGCCTGCGGCGCCTATCTCCAATCCGCGCAGCAATATGGCACGCGCAAGTGAACGGGATCGCATGACTGAGACTGCATTGCCCGACGATCACGAGGACACGGCAGCCGAGCCGCCGCGTGAGCACGTCGCGCTCTCCGATCCCGAGTTCAAGAAGCAGCTCGCGACGGTGATCCCGCATCTTCGCGCGTTCGGTCGCTCGCTTTCGGGCAGCCGCGATCTCGCCGACGATCTGGTGCAGGAGACTCTGCTCAAGGCATGGGCGGCGCGCCAGCGCTTCCAGGCCGGCACCAACATGCGTGCCTGGACCTTCATCATCCTGCGCAACCTCTATCTTTCCCAGATGCGCCGCGCGCGCTTCAAGGGCGAGTGGGATGATCTGGTAGCGGACCGGCTGCTCGCAGCGCCGGCAAGCCAGGATCGCCATGTCGAATTGAACGACCTGCAGCGCGCGCTGCTGCATCTGCCGCAGCCGCAGCGCGAGGCGTTGATCCTCGTCGGCGCGGGCGGCTTCGCCTATGAAGAGGCGGCGGAAATCTGCAACGTCGCGGTCGGCACGATCAAGAGCCGGGTCGCCCGCGGCCGGGTGGCGCTCGAATCGCTGCTGACCGAAGGGCAATTGCCTTCGCGGCGCGACAGCCTGCCCAATCCCGGCGGCAAGAGCGCGCTCGATACCATCATGGGCGAAGTCGACGATCTCAGCCGCGAGCGCTGACGCGCCGCAATCTAGTGCGCGGTTCCGTTGAGGCGCCGCAGCAGGAGGGTGATGTCTTCGGGCAGCATCGGTTCGCGGCCGAATGCGTCGCGCAGCGAAACGGCGATCGCGTCGCTGGCGCGCGGGGGCTCGACGCGGTAAGCGCGGAGCGGGGCCTCGGGGGCGGAGCAGGATGACAAGCGGGTCACCATCCAAAAACGTCCAAAACTCACATTTGTTGCTTGACATTGTGAAATGTGTTGTTTCCGCTGCGTATCGACAAGAGGTTGGCGCGTGATTTCAGGGGATTTGCACCACGCCGTCGACCTTGCCCGATCGCATTCGTCCTTCCTTGCGACGCTGCTCGATCGCGAGTCGCAGCTTGTCGACGATCTCGAACAGGCACTCGCCGATCCGCTGAAGGCCGCGCGCGCGCTGGATGGCGAGATGGTCGAATCGCGGCGGTTGCGTATCGAGCGGCGGCGGCTGGCGCTGCTGGTGGCGCTGGGTGATTTGTCCGGGCGCTTCGATCTGACGAGGGTCACCGGCCTGCTGAGCGACTTTGCCGACGACGCGCTGGATCGCGCGATCCGCACGGCGATCCGCGAGCGCACGCCGGATGCCGAGCCGCAGGGCTTCGCCGCGATCGCGCTGGGCAAGCTGGGCAGCCGCGAACTCAATTACTCCTCGGACATCGACCCGATCCTGATCTTCGATCCGGCGACTTTGCCCTGCAAGCCGCGCGAGGTTGCCGAGGACGCCGCGGTCCGGATCGGGCGGCGGGTGATCGAACTGCTCCAGGCGCGCGAAGCCGATGGCTATGTGATGCGAGTCGATCTGCGGCTGCGCCCTTCGCCCGAGGCGACGCCGATCGCGCTGCCGGTGGAGGCGGCGATCTCCTATTACGAATCGCAGGCGCTGCCATGGGAGCGCGCGGCGTTCATCCGGGCGCGCGCCTGCGCGGGCGATCTCGCGCTCGGCGGAAACTTCCTCGAGGCGACCCGGCCCTTCGTATGGCGCCGCGCAGTCGATTACGGGACGATCCGCGAGATCCGCGATATCTCGCGCCGGATCCGCGACCATTATGCGCAGGCGCAGGCGTTCGCCCCCGGCTATGATCTCAAGCGCGGGCGCGGCGGCATTCGCGAGATCGAGTTCTTCGCGCAGATCCATCAGCTCATTCACGGCGGCCGCGATCCGGCGCTGCGGGTTCCGGCGACGCGCGACGCGCTGGCGGCGCTGGCCGCTGACGGGCGGATCGACGCCGACGATGCCGCGGCGCTGACCGCGGCTTATGTCGAATTTCGCACCGTCGAACACCGGCTGCAGATGGTCGACGATCTCCAGACGCATACGCTGCCGGCGGGCCAGGAAGCGCTCGACACTGTCGCCGCGCTGCACGGACTTGTGGACGGAGCCGCGCTGATCGAGCGGCTGCGGCCGCATGTCGAGCGCGTCGGGAGCGTCTATGATGGGCTCGCCGGCGAGGAGGAAACGCGGCTGCCGAGCGATCACGAGACGCTGGAAGTGCGGCTCGGCGAAGCGGGATTCGACAATCCGGCCGGCGCGCTGCGGATCGTCGAGGGCTGGCGCGGAGGCAGCTATCCGGCGCTGCGCTCGCCGCAGGCACGCGAGGCGCTGGAAGCCCTGCTGCCCGCGCTGATCGCCGCCTTTGCGCACGCGCCGGACAGCACGCATGCGATCACGCGTTTCGATGCGATGCTCTCGCGGCTGCCGAGCGCCATCAACTTCTTCCGGTTGCTCGAGGCGCAGCCGGCGCTGACCCGGCTGCTCAGCGCGATCCTGTGCCACGCGCCGACGCTCGCCGAGCAACTCGGCCGTCGCGCCGAATTGCTCGACGGTTTGATCGACGCGACCGCGCTCGAACCGGTTGCCGAGATACCGGTGCTGGTCGGCGAGATGGCGGCGCGCGAGCGCGGCGTCGACTATCAATGGCAGCTCGAACATGTCCGCCGGCTGGTCGGCGAGAAGCGCTTTGCGCTGGGGGCGCAGATCATTGCGGGAGCGAGCGATCCGATCAACGTGTCGCACGGCTATGCGCGGATCGCCGAGGCGGCGATCGAAGTGCTCGCTACGGCGACGGTAGAGGAATTCGTGCGCGTGCACGGCCGTGTGCCCGAAAGCGAGCTGGTGATCCTGGCGCTCGGCCGGATGGGCGGGCAGGCGCTCACCCATGCTTCGGATCTCGACCTGATCTATCTGTTCACCGGCGACTATGCCGGCGAATCGAACGGCGCGAAGCCGCTGGGGGCGGTTACCTATTACAACCGGCTGGCCCAGCGGGTGACGGCGGCGCTTTCGGTCGCAACGGCGGCGGGGCCGCTCTACGAGGTCGACACCCGGCTGCGACCGTCGGGGGCGCAAGGGCCGCTGGCGGTCTCGCTCGACGGGTTCGCGCGCTATCAGCGCGAGGACGCGTGGACATGGGAGCATATGGCGCTGACCCGCGCGCGGCCGGTGTTCGGGGGCGCGGCAGCGCGTGCGTCGGTGCAGGAGATCGTCGACGCGGTTCTGCGCGGCGCGCGTCCGGTGCGCGACATCCTGTCCGACGCAGTGAAGATGCGCGACGAGATGGCGGCGCACAAACCGCCGGCAGGACCGCTCGACGCCAAGCTGCTGCCGGGCGGGCTGGTCGATCTCGAATTCGCGGTCCACGTGCTCCAGCTGCGCCACAAGACCGCGTTCGCGCCGCAGCTGCGCAAGGCGATCGGGCTGCTGGTCGAAGGGGCGCTGCTGCCGGCGACGGTGCTGGACGCCTATGACCTGCTCTCGCGGCTGCTGGTGACGCTGCGGCTGGTCGCCCCCGATGCGCAGCCGCCGGGGGAGACGACGCAGGCGCTGATCGCGCGCGCGGTCGGCCTCGAATCGTGGGACGCGGTGGTTGCCTCGCTCGAGCGGACCCGGCAGGAGGTGCGCGATTGCTGGGCGGAGATCCGTGCCGGCGGGTGACGGAGGCGATGATGATCGAGCCCGGAGATATGCTCCCCGCAGTGACGCTGGAGGGCGGGGAAGGCCCGTTCGCGCTGGCGGAGCGGAAGCGGCCGCTGGTGCTCTATTTCTATCCCAAGGACGATACTGCGGGCTGCACGCGGGAGGCGCAGGACTTCTCGAGCCTGTTGCCGGACTTCGCAGCGCTCGGCGTCGATGTTCTCGGCGTGTCGAAGGACAGTGCTGCAAAGCACCGGAAATTCTCTGAAAAATACGAACTGAGCGTCCCGCTCGCGACCGATGACGGCCGCGCCATGGAGGCCTTCGGCGTCTGGGTCGAGAAGCAGCTCTACGGTCGCCGCTATATGGGGATCGACCGCTCGACCTTCCTGTTCGGTGCGGATGGCAGGCTGTTCCGCGCGTGGCGGAAGGTGCGCGTGCCCGGGCACGCCGAAGCGGTGCTCGCCGCCGCGAGGGAGATGCAGGGAACGTGACTCGCAGCGTGGCCGAAGCGGCGCGGACGGTGCTCGACGCGGCCGAGCCGCTGGCCAAGGTCAAGGCGGCGCGGGCGGCGGCGCGCGACTGGCGGCTGGGGCGGCTCGACCACCGCTTCGACGTGGCGATGCCCGAGCGGCCGGCGCGTCCCGAACGGCCCGAATTGCTGCCGCCCAACCGGATGCCCAAGCGCGGCAAAGGCGGTTCGGAACGCGGCCGCATCGCGCTGATCCATGCGCTGGCGCATATCGAATTCGCCGCGATCGACCTCGCCTTCGACGCAGTCGGCAGGTTCGGCGGGGAGTTCCCGCGCGCCTTCACTGACGACTGGATGCGGGTCGGCGCCGACGAGGCGATGCACTTCGCGTTGCTCGACCGGCGGCTGAAGCAGCTCGGCAGCCATTACGGCGCGATGCCGGCGCACCACGGCCTGTGGGACGCCGCGGCGGCGACGGCACAGGATGCGCTGGCGCGGCTGGCAGTGGTGCCGATGGTGCTCGAGGCGCGCGGCCTCGACGTCACGCCGGCGACGATCGCGCGGTTCGAAGCGATCGGAGACATTGCGACTGCACGCATTCTGGCGCGCATCCTGACCGACGAAATCGGCCATGTCGGAGCGGGTACGCGGTGGTTCGAATCACGGTGTGATGAACAAGGTTTTAACCCCGAAACGACCTGGCAGCACCTCGTGCGCACGCATTACCGGGGTCTGATTAAACCTCCATTCAACGACTCGGCGCGCGACTCTGCCGGTCTGACGCGGGATTACTATCAAGCCCTTGCGGTGTCCTGATTTCTCAGGCCAAACCACGATGCGTCCAGAAGCGGGGGGCCTGCTGATGGAACAGTGGAATTTGTCGTAAGCCGATTCACCGGGTCGCATCGGTGTGGCGCTTGCCTGAAATGTCGGGGACTCATGGCCAACGCTACCTATGATAACAATGCGAAGCTGATCGCTCGGTTCCGCAAATTTTTCACTACCCGCGATTTCATTTTCCACGACGGCCGCGATCTGCGCCGCTTCAGCATCGCTGGCCGCACGCAGGCGCTGCTTGCCGGCGCCGCCGCGGTCACCGTCCTGTTCTCCGGCTATGGCGTGTCGCAGGCGATGGCCGGTGCGATCGCCGTCAGTGGCGTGAGCGCGGTTGCC
>JASLBO010000391.1 GCA_030146605.1 Sphingomonas sp.
CCGAACGGCCGGCGACGACCGTGACGATCTCGCCATCGGTGGCGCGTTCGGCTGCGGACACCGCCGCGGTGACCCGCGCGTGATCGGCTTCGGTCAATCGCATCACCAGCTCCCCGAGGCGCCACCGCCTCCGAACGATCCACCGCCGCCGGAGAAGCCACCGCCCCCACCGCCGCCGCCCCATCCGCCGCCGTCACCGCCGCCCCAGCCCCCGCCATGCGAACCGCGGCTCATTTCGCTGGCAATGCTCCACAGGATGATCGGCAGCGCGCCGCCGTCATTGCCGCGATAGCGACGCCCGCGCCGCAGCCCGCCGCGCACGAACATCGGCAACAGCACGAAGACGAAGAGGATCCCCCAGAAAAGCAGGCCGACGGGGAAGCCGCCGCCGCCGCTCGAGCGGCGCGGCGCGCTCTTCGCCTGCTTGTCGGCCGCCGCCTTGGCACGCGCCTCGGCGGCTTCGAGCGGAAGCTGCATCTGCTCGCCGATCGCATTGGCTCCCGCGACGATCCCGCCGGGCATGTCGCCGGCCTTGAAGCGGGGAAGGATGGTTTCGTTGATGATGCTGCTCGACATCGCATCGGTCATGATCGGCTCGAGCCCGTAGCCGACCTCGATCCGCACCTTGCGCTCCTTGGGCGCGACGATCAGCAGGATGCCGTTATTGGCGCCCTTTTCCCCGAGGCCCCATGCCCGGCCGAGCTGATAGCCATAATCCGCGACATCATAGCCCTGGAGATCGGGGATCGTGGCGACGACGAACTGGCGCGTGCTCGCCTTGTTGATCTGCTCGGAGAGCGCGGTGATTCCGGCTTCCTGCGCGGGGCTCAGCAGATTGGCGGCGTCGACCACGGGCTGACGGTCGCGCTTGGGGAAATTGGGCTGCGCCTGCGCCGCCAGAGGGAAGAGAAGCAGCAGGGCGAGCAGGGTACGCAGGAGTTTCATTACGATATCTCGCGAATAATCGCTTCGGCACCGGCTGCGATGCCCTTCGGCATCTCGGCTTTTCGAAAGCGTGGCAGGATCGTCTGCTGGATGATGGTATCGGCTTCCGCGTCGGTCAGCGTGGTTTCGAGCCCACAGCCGACCTCGATGCGCACCCGCCGCTCGTTCGGCGCGACAAGGAGCAGCACGCCATCGTTTGCCCCCTTGCGCCCGATGCCCCAGCCGTTGCCGAGTGCAAGGCCGACCTGTTCAATGCTGCGCCCGTCGAGGCTGGGCAGCGTGACGATCACGAACTGATGGCCGGTCGCGCCCTCGAGAACGGCGGATTTGCGCGACAGCGCCGCTTCGTCGGCAGAGGTGAGCAGATTGGCAGCATCGACCACGCGCCCGGTAAGCGACGGCAACGCAATCGGCGGAACCTGCGCCGCCGCTTTCGCTGGCACCCCACCGCATGCGGTGCGCACAAGCGGTGGGGCGGGCTCCACGATATTCTGCACTGGCGCGCCGCCACATGCGGCAAGCGCCAGCGCAAGAAGAGCAATGCGGATCAGCTGCCGTTCCCGAAATCGACCGTCGGCGCCTTGTCCGCGCCCGCCTGCGCCTGGAACGGCGTCATCGGCTTGGAGCCGTAGAAGATCTTCGCGCCGACCGCGTCGGGGAAGGTGCGGATGCGGGTGTTATATTCCTGCACCGCGGTATTGTAATCGCGGATCGAGATCGCGACTCGGTTCTCGGTGCCCTCGAGCTGATCCATCAGGGTCTTGAAATTGCCCTGGCTCTGGAGCTGGGGATAGGCCTCCTGCAGCCGCTGAAGCGACAGCGACAGGCCGTTCTGCGCCTGATTGAACGCAGACACCTTGGCCGGATCGGTGAGGTCGTCGCCGCTCAACTGGATCTGGGTGGCACGGGCGCGGGCACTGACCACGTCGTTGAGGATCTTGCCCTCGGATCCGGCGGCGCCCCTCACGGTCGCCACCAGATTCGGGATCAGATCGGCACGGCGCTGATAGTTGGTCTGGACGTCGGCCCAGCGCGCCTTGGCGTTCTCCTCCGCGGTCGGCACGCTGTTGAGCCCGCAGGCGGAGAGCAGGACGGCGCCGGCAAGGGCGAATGCAGCACGAAACTTCATCACTTGTTTGATCCTCCGGATCTGGTTCGTGGTGTCTTATAGGACAGCAACACTGGAGCCCGAAAGCGAAATCGGACATGTAACGACATCGAACGCTATCGACGGAGGTTTGTGCCCATGTGGAAGGAATTCCGGACATTCATCGCGCACGGCAACGTGCTCGATCTCGCGGTGGGCGTGATCATCGGCGCGGCGTTCGCAACGATCACCAAATCGCTGACCGACGACATCATCATGCCGGTGATCGGCGCGATCTTCGGCGGGCTCGATTTCTCGAGCTATTTCATCCAGCTGGGCGCGGTGCCCGCCGGCTATACGGGCTCGCTGAGCGACTATGCCGCACTCAAGGCGGCCGGCGTGCCGCTGCTCGGATTCGGCCAGTTCATCACGGTGCTGATCAACTTCCTGATCCTCGCATTCCTGATTTTCCTGCTGGTGCGATTCGCCAACCGGGTGCTTCGGAAGGAAGCGCAGGCGGAGGCCGATGCCCCCGAGCCCGCGGAGGTGGCATTGCTGCGCGAGATCAGGGATGCGCTGCAGAAGCGCGATTCGTCCGCCTCGTAATTCCAGCGCTCCGGCGAAATCAGGCCGCGGCAAGCTCTTCGGCGACGGCATCGGCGAGGCTGGTGCCGTCGAGGATTCGCGCGGTTTCGTCGCGGACCCGCGCCATTGCGTGGCGAATCGCGCAGGTCGCTTCATCCTTGCAATCGTTGCACGAGCGATAGGCGGTGCGGCTGACGCAAGGGACCAGAGCGAGCGGGCCCTCGATAACGCGGATGATCTCGCCGAGCGAAATCAGATGCGGGGGGCGGGCGAGGCGATACCCCCCCATCTTGCCGCGAGTCGACACGAGGAAGCCCGCCTCCCGCAGATCGGCGAGGATAAGCTCGAGGAACTTGCGCGGCACATTGGCCTCACCGGCGATGCGGTTCATCGGCACGGGCCCGGTCGCAGCCTGTTGCTGGGTGAGGAAAAGCATCGCGCGAAGCGCGTAGCGGGACCGCTGCGTCAACATGTTGCACCCTTCATGCCAAGCCAAGGCTTTGGTGTGAACCCCCTAGGGCCTGCAACCTGACCTTTTCATTAAGCGAAAGGCACCCTATATGAGTCGTGCCGGGTTCGCCCGGCTATGGGGATAAACGACGGCGTGCAATAGGCGCAGCGGACCCGGGGGCAGTACCCGGCGGCTCCACCATAAACGGTGGTGTATCTGGACACCGTTTCTGACGGGGCCGAACCAGGATCGACGTGTGTTGAAAAGCGCCGACTATCTCTCAGCGTGGGCCACTGTGACGGTCTGAAACACAAGTGCCAACGATAACGAAGCACTCGCTATTGCGGCGTAACCCCACGGCCTAACGGCCTAAGGTTATTCTAAAATGCGCGGTTGGACCGCACCGGGCAACAGAAGCGGATTCCAGCGGTACGGGGGGCACCGGGCAACAGAAGCTCCCCACTCACTTCTTTTCCGACAGGATCGAGATGCTCGCCGCGGCGGCGATCAGCGCCGCGCCCGCGGCTCTGCGTCCGCGCTTGCGCAGCATCGCGAGACCGACGGACGCCAGCCCCGAACTGACCCAGCCGATCTTCGGCAGCCCGGCGAGCCGGCCGAGGCGAACCGCCGCGCGAGAGGCGAGGAAGCGGTTGCCCTCGCCTAATGTTGCGGGATCTGCGGGCGCGGGCAGCAACGGCACGGCCTTCGGAGCCGGTAGCGCGGCCACGGGCTCTCCCGCGACATGATCCGCCACCCAGGCGCGGCGCAGGCCGATCGGCTGCGGCGCACCGCTGGTGGTGTCCTGCGCCGTCTGATGTTCCAGTTCGGAGTTGAGCTCGGCACAGAACATCAGGATGTAGCTGGTCAGATACAGATAGGTGAGCAGCGCCACGACGGCCCCAAGCGAGCCATAGGTGGCATCGAACTTGCCGATATTGCTGATATAGGCGCCGAAGCCAAGCGTCAGCCCCAGCCACAGCAGCCCC
>JASLBO010000433.1 GCA_030146605.1 Sphingomonas sp.
CCGGGCGGTGCCGTCGGACCCGTTGGACACGTTCTCATTGGCGTCGGGCGTGATCTGGGGCAGCCGGTTGAGCACATTCTCGATGTTGGTCGCGCCCTGAAGGCGGATCTCCGCAGAGTCGACGGCCGTGATCGGGCTGTTGCTGATCAGACCCGGCTGCTGGATGCGGGTGCCGGTCACGGTGATCTCGGGCGAGCCGGTTTCCTGCGTGGAAGCGTCTTCTGGCGATGGCGAGACTGTCTGCGCGGCTGCTGACGAGGCAGCGGCGACCAATGCCGCTGCCAAGGCGCTTCCGACGAGCAATGCACGATGATTTCGCATATCTCCGTCCCCTCTTGATATATTTGATATCGTGTACGGTATACAATGTCAGGGGTCGAAACATTTTGCAATGGGATTGTAACGAGCCCTGCACCGCGCCTCCGCTCCTTGCCGCCGCGCTTTGGGCGGGTCGCTCGATCTTCGAGAAATGCTTCGGAAGGCCCAGAGGACCGCGCAAGCGAGCCGAAGGGAGTCAGCGCGAATCCGTTGCCGCCGGACTGATGGAGCTCCTGTTTCAGTCTCTTGACAGCGGCCCGCTCGGTCATATGGTATACATTATATAGTATAGCCAGTAAGGCAGAGGGGGAGACGAGATGATGAAGATACGGCTTGGTGGAGGTTTTCGGGGCGTCGCGCGGGTCGTCGCTCTTGCCACGGCGTCGACGGGCGCATTGGCCGCGACACAGGCAATGGCGCAGGACGCTGCGGCTTCCGACACATCGGACGAGCTGGCCGACGAGTCGGCGCAGGATCGCGAGGTCGACGTCGTCGTAGTTGGCATCCGCGGCAGCATCGCCTCCGCCGCGGAGAAAAAGCGCGGTGCCAAGCAGATCGTCGACTCGGTGGTGTCGGAGGACGTCGGCAAGCTGCCCGACAACAATGTGCCCGAAGCGCTTTCGCGCGTAACCGGCGTCCAGATCGAGCGTGCGCGGGGACAGGGTCAGACCATCACCATCCGCGGCCTCAGCGAGGTTCAGACCACGATCAATGGCAACCAGACCAATCTCGGCGAGGGCCGCTCGCTCAATCTGGCCGACATTCCGGCAGAGCTGCTGAAGTCGGTCGACGTATACAAGACGCGCAGCGCCGATCAGGTCGAGGGCGGCATTGCCGGCACGGTGAACATCGAGTTGCGCCGTCCGCTGGACCTAAAAAAGGGCCTGACGCTCGCGGGCAGCATGCGCGGGGTCTATGACGATATTGCGGAGAAGGTCAGCCCCTATGCGAGCATTCTGGTGGGCAACCGCTTCGAGACCGGGATTGGCGAGATCGGCTTCCTCGTCAACGCGTCATGGAGCAAGACCAACTATCTCGAAACCTATATCGAGAGCGAATCGCCATCGATCCCCTGCTGCTCGCCGTTGGAGTCGCTGCCGGCGAACCTGCGCAACACGGTGATCCCCTACCGCGCTTATTACGGCACCGAGAGCGGCTATAGCGAGCGTCCGTCGATCAACGTGGTCGGCCAATGGCGGGCGAACGACAATCTCGATTTCGTTCTGGAGGGCGGATATCTCGGTTCGCGTGAGCGGCGCACAATAGATCGCATGTATGTCCAGGCCCGCGAGCCCGGGTCGACGCTGAGCAACGTCGTCGTCGGAGAGGACGGCCGCACCATCCGCTCGCTGACCGAGAACAACCCCACCGGCGTACCCGCCGGGTTCGAGAGCATGTACAACGCGTTCGACAACGATCTTTACACCAGCAACTTCGAAATGCATTGGCGCAGTGAGCGGGCGCAGATCAACGCGAGCGTTCAATATAACTGGTCGGACAGCAACGATTACAACGTCCAGCAAATTTTGCGCTTGCGTAATCAGACGTCGGTCAACGTAGACTTCGACTCGGATGATTATCCGCGCGGCGTTCCGTCGATCAACTTCGGCGCGACGGACCTCGGCAACATCGCCAATTACGGGGTCGATCGCTTTCAGGACCGCGTAGGCAAGTCGCACAACAAGGAACTGGCGGGACAGACCGATCTGACCCTCAAGCTCAGCGATGCCTCGCTGCTCCGTTCGCTGCAGGTTGGCGTGCGTTACAACAAGCGCGATACCAGCCGCTATTATGGCTATCGCGACGGTTTCCCGCGTATCGGGGGGCAGATGGCGCCGCTCTCCAGCTTTCCGGGCGCCGACCAGGCCTCGATGGTCTCGGCCACCATCGGCGATGGCAGCGCGTCGTGGTACCGGGTTCCCGGTTCGGTGATGTACGACAATATCGACGCGATCCGCGCCTATATCCAGACCAATGATCCGGGGAACGCAACACGCTTCGCGAGCGTGCTGCCGCTGGGCGACCTTGGCCAAACCTGGGATTCGGTCGAAAACATCTTTTCGAGCTATGCGCAGGTTAACTACGCGTTCGACATCGGCTTCCCCGTCGATGGCCTGCTCGGTGTACGCTACACCAACACCTGGGGCGAGATCGAAAGCTACGATTACAAGCCAGGCAATGCCGCCAACGGCAATCAGGACATCGTCCAGCGTTCCTTTGGCCGAGGCAATTATGTCGATGTGCTGCCGACCGCTACCGCGATCCTACACTTCACCCCCAAGGTTCAGCTGCGCCTGTCCTATAGCACCAACGTGCAGCGGCCGAACTTCTACGATACCCGCCCGTTCGCCTTCGTCGAGACGCGGGCCAATCCGATCGTCGTCTATGCCGGCAACCCCGATCTCAAGGCGCAGGACGAGCAGAGCTTCAACGCCAGCCTCGAATACTATTTCGGCCGCGGCGGTCTCGTCACGCTCGCGGGCTATTACAAGAAGGCTACCGGCTTCCTCTATTACAGCCGCGAGGAAGAGAGCCTCGTTCCCTATGGCCAGACCGGGATCGGCTTTGTCGAGCAGCTCCGCAACGCCGGCGACGGCACCTTCGCGGGCGTCGAGTTCGCGGCGCAGAGCTTCTTCGACTTCCTGCCGGGCTTCTGGCGCAATTTCGGCGCCAGCGTGAACGCCAGCTACATCGGCAAGGCGCGCGTCGAATATCCTTATCCCGAGGACTTCCCCGGGGCCTTCGATTCGCCGAACACGTCGAAATGGACCGCCAACGCGGCGCTCTATTACGACACCGCGACCTTCAGCGCGCGCGTCGCGTACAATTACCGTTCGAGTTATCGCATGGGAATCTGGTGGGAGAACCCTGAATACTCACCCTACCAGGACGCCACCCAGCGTCTCGATGCTGCGATCAACGTGACGCCGTACAAGTTCCTGACGCTGTCGCTCGAAGGCAGCAACCTGCTGGGGAACGACGTGTACCGCTATCACGGCCAGCAGGAGCTCCTGCCGCTCGGGGTACGCACGCTCGGCCGCACGGTGCAGGCAAGCGCCCGCTTCCGCTTCTAAGGTCAGACGGTTTCCCGACTGGGCGGGTCGCGAACGCGGCCCGCCCTTTTCTTTGCCTATTCGCCCTCGACCCGCAGCATCACGGTGCCGTGCGACGGCACATCGAACCTCAGCGCATCTACTCCGACCGACTGCCCCCGCCAGAGGTCGCGCGCCGCGCTGATCGTGGCAAAGCCGGCGTCAGCAGCCCGCGCTTCCATTTTCGCGCTCACATCCCCGCGGTTGAACAGCGCCAGCGCAACCGAGCCATCGGCGAGCGGCTTGGCCCAGATCTCGAGTGCGCCGTTCTTACGCACTGCCCTTCCCTGAATGCCCTTCGCGTCCTGATCCACCGCGATCACGCCGCGGGTATCTAGCAGCCGCAACATCGCCGCCGAGGTCTGGCGCAGATCGTGGCCCATCAGCAGCGGCGGCGCCGAAGCGGGTCTGGGAGAGCGCCGCGGGCGGAGTCAGCGATGTGGCGAGGGCAAGCGCGGTCAGCAGGTGTCGCACGGTGCTACTCCTTGTTGGCAGGGCGGGAATTGAAAGGCGAAAACTCAGGTCAGGCGGGCAGCGCCTGCCTTTTCACTTCGCTGTGGCGCCAGCCATAAGCGAAATAGACCGCCAGCCCGATCGCGTTCCACATGAGGAAGCGCAGGATCGTCGCGGTCGGCAGGCTGAACAGCAGGTAGAGGCACCCAAGGATCGCAAGCGTGCCGACGACATAAGGCGCAGGGCAGCGGAACAGCCGCGGCGCATCGGGCGCGCGGCGGCGCAGCACCATCAGGCAGGCGCCGACCGCGATGAACGCCAGCAGCGTCCCGGCATTGGCCAGTTCCGCGATTTCGTCGAGCCGGAAGAATCCGGCGACCGCGGCGATGACGATCCCGGTGATCAGCGTGATCCGAGTCGGCGCGCCGGTGCGTGGGCTCACCTTGGCGAGGCTGCGCGGCAGCAGCCCGTCGCGCGCCATCACGAAGAAGATCCGGCTCTGGCCATACATCATGACGAGGATCACCGAAGGAAGCGCGATCACCGCGGCCAGCGCGATCAGATGCCCCGCCACCGGCTGCCCCAGCGAGCGGAGCACCAAGGCCAGCGGCTCGGCCGAATTGCCGAGTTGCTGGTACGGCAGCGCGCCGACGGCGGCGACCGCCACCGCCATGTAGATCACCGTGCAGACCAGCATCGAACCGATGATGCCGATGGTCAGGTCGCGGCCGGGACGCTTGGCCTCTTCGGCCGAAGTGGCGACCGCATCGAACCCGTAAAAGGCGAAGAACACGATCGCCGCGGCGGCCATCACGCCGCGCTTCTCGCCGCCGACTTCAGTCGAGCCGAAGCCATAGGGCATGAAGGGTTCGAGGTTGCTGGCGTCGAAGGCCGGAAGCGCGAAGGCGACGAATACGCCCAGAGCAACCAGCTTGATGATGACGAGGACGATATTAAGCGTCGCGCTCTCGCGGGTGCCGGCGACGAGCATTCCCATCACGCCGAGCGCAACGAACACCGCGGGCAAATTGATGATGCCGCCGCCATGCGGTCCGGCGAGAAGCTCGGGGGGCAGATGCACTCCCGCGGCCTGCAACCAGCCGACCAGATAGCCCGACCAGCCGACCGCCACCGTCGAGCAGGCGAGCGAATATTCGAGCACGAGGCTCCAGCCGACGACCCACGCGACCTTCTCGCCCAGCGCGGCATAGCTGAAGGTATAGGCGCTTCCCGCGGCGGGGATCATCGTCGCCAGCTCCGCATAAGCGAGCGCGGCGCAGGCGCAGACCGCCCCGGCAATCGCGAAGGCGAGGATCACTGCCGGGCCGGCGCGCTCGGCGCCGACGCCGGTGAGGGTGTAGATGCCGGTCCCGACGATCGCCCCCACTCCGAGGGCGATCAGATGGGGCCAGCTGAGCGTCTTGGCGAGCGCGTGTCCTTCTGCATGTTTCGTTACTGAGTCGAGCGATTTACGCGGACCGAACATGCAGCTCCCCCTTAACGTTCTGACTAGGTCGTCGAACCGAATTGCTGGCGCAGATCGTCGAGCGTGCCCTGAAGATGCTCGGTGAGCAGCGCCGTCAGCCTGGCGCCGTCGCGGGCAAGCCAGGCGTCGATCAGGTCCTGATGCTCGGTGTGCGCGCGGGACTCGCGCCCGGCAGGCTGCAGGTGCGCGACGACGTAGCGCTCCGAGAGGATCGACAGCCGCTCGACCAGCTGCGTGGTCAGCAATCGTCCGCCCGGACGCACCAGCGCGGTATGGAAATCACGATTGCGTACCGCGACTTCGGCGAGGTTGCTGGTCGCGGCGCCGTCCAGCTTGTGAAACGCCTCGATCGCCGCGGCGTGATCGGCTTCGTTCGCCCGTTCGGCGGCATAGACCGCGGCGGGCGGCTCGATCGCGAGCCGGAGCACGTAGATCTCGTCGACCTGCCCGGCCGACATCGGCTGGACGAAATAGCCGCGATTGGCGTGGCTGGTCAGCAGCCCTTCCTGCTCGAGCCGCGCGAGTGCCTCGCGCAGCGGAATCTTGCTGACGCCGAGTTCGGTCGCCAGGGCATCCTGGCGGATCGGCAAATTGTCCGGCAATTGTCCGATCACGATCTGCTCGCGCACGATTTCGAAGACACGGTCGGCCAGCGTACGTACGACGATGCTCATGACCGTCTCTCCTTGCAGTGGGAGCGCCCGTGTTCGGTTGAACGGCGCGGAATCGGAAGCATTATTTGACCTGAAACCCTTCCCAGAATGAGTCCGCCCGATCAATCCAGATCGTATTGAAGCCCGTCGCGATTGCGGATCCCTCGACCGAGGGAATAATTGCCGGCTGATCACCGAGGCGCGTTTCCGCCTCGACCCGACCGACGAACCGGCT
>JASLBO010000451.1 GCA_030146605.1 Sphingomonas sp.
TTCGCGCTGACGAACATGCGGACGCCGGTGATCCCCATCACCCCGCCCTTCGCCGCCATCGCCTTGATCGCCGCGTCGGTCTTGAGCCGCGGATGATCGACCAGCGCGCGGCAATTGCTGTGGGTGATCGCGATCGGCTTCGGCGAGATCGCGATCGCGTCGAGCGTGGTGCGATCGCCGCAATGCGACACATCGACCAGCATCCCGACGTCATTCATCGCCTTGATGATCTCGGCGCCGAAATCGGTGACGCCGCCATCGACGCGTTCGGTCGCCCCTGAGCCGAGCAAATTTTGCGTATTGTAGGTGAGCTGCGAGCAGCGCTGGCCGATCTGGTGGAACAGCTTGACGTCCGCCACCGTGCGGAAATGCTCGCTATTCTGCATGCCGAGGATCACGGCGATCTTGCCCTGCTGCTTGGCGCGATCGAGGTCGGCCGCCTTGTCGACCAGGGTGAACAGATGCGATGCGCGTCCGACATAGCCTTGGCTCAGCGCGAGGAAGGTCAGCGTCTCCTCGCGCGCATTCGGGCCGTAGATCCCGATAGAATGGTGAAAACCGGTGATCCCGCAGGCGCGGAAATCGGCTTCGTCCCTGGGACTCAGCGGCGCGCCGTAGAATTGCGGGCGATCGTCGATCTTGATCACTTCGAGCATGTCGATGACGAGCGAAGATCGCACCAGATCCACCGCACGGCGCGAATATGTGACGGGCGAGGCAGCGGACAGCCGGAACTGGCCGCTATTGACCATCGGGAACCCCGTGGCCGCGACGGCAGCCGCGCCGCCGAGCATCCGGCGCCGCGAGACCTTGGGCAATGATTGCATTGCCGCCTCCCTGTGCGATTTATCTAATCAGGATGGTATGGTCCTGATTGGAGAATAGTCAACTATTATTGCAACTATGTTGCGACTCGCCGCGCCGCGCTCACGGCGCGGTGACCCCACACGGTCTCCGGGCAATGGATGTAGCCATCCTCGTAACGGATGCCGGGCTGGCGATCGGCGGCGAGAAAGGTCGGGCCGTCGAGATCGACCACGTCGCAGAGCTGGCCGAGCAGATATGCCGGCGCCATTGCGAGGCTGGAGCCGACCATGTTGCCGACCATCACGTCGAGCCCGAGCAGCCGCGCGCGCCTGGCGATCGCGATCGCCTCGGTCAGGCCGCCGCATTTGTCGAGCTTGATGTTGACGGTGTCGAAGCGGCCGACAAGGCCGTCCATGTCG
Source organism: Sphingomonas sp. (assembly GCA_030146605.1). Lineage (GTDB taxonomy): Bacteria > Pseudomonadota > Alphaproteobacteria > Sphingomonadales > Sphingomonadaceae > Sphingomonas. The sequence goes on from JASLBO010000451.1 coordinate 1,227, forward strand.
GCGAGAGTGAGCGCGCTCTCGTCGGCGGCGATCGGAATCGGCGACTCGAACCCGTCGAGATCGGCCTCGCGGCCGCGGGCGAGCGGCTGTTCGAGCAAAGCGATCCTGGCCTCGACCAGCACCGCGACGAGCGCGTCGAGCTCATCAATGCGAAAGCCCTGATTGGCATCGACGCCGATCCAGCATTCCGGGCGCGCAGCGCGCACCGCGCGGATCCGCGCGCTGTCGAGATCGAGATCGCCGGTGAGCTTGAGCTTGAGTGCCCGCGCCTCGCCATAGGCGGAAGCGGCTTCCGCCATCGCACCCGGCTCGTCGGCGCCGAGCGTGAAAGTGGTCAGCAGCGGCTTCGGCTCGGGCAGCCCGGCCAGCTTCCACACCGGGACGCCCGCGCGCCTGGCGTCGAGCTCCCACAGCGCGCAGTCGGCGGCGTTGCGCGCGCCGCCCGCCGGCAGTGCCTGCTGGAGTTCGGCGCGGCTCATGCCCTGACCGAGGCCGTCGCGCACCGTCTCCAGCGCGGCGGTCATCGCAGCTTCGTCGTCACCGAGATAATAGACACCGCTGGCCTCGCCGCGCCCGGAGTGGAGGCCGTCACACAAAGTGACGACCACCACCGCGGACTCGGTGAAGACATGGCCGGAGATCCGGAACGGCTTGGCAAACGGAAGCCGTTCCACTGCCACGTCGAACGAAAGGCGCTGCACCATCGGCTTCAGAACTCGGTGCCGAAGCTGATGAGCTTGTAGACCAACGCGGTGTAGAGGATGAAGAACGCGCCGAGCACCAGCAGCACGCTCCACACCCGCGCAAACCAGCCACGCTTGTCCTTCCAGCTGAGCCAGGCGTTCCAGATCGCCAGCCCCAACAGCCCGAAGAAAGCCAGCGTGCCGGCGATCTGGAGCAGCAGGATCAGCCAGTCGGTCGAGCCGTGGCTCTCGAAATCCTCGATCCCGGTGATCACCAGCATCCAGCCGACCAGCACCGCCAGCACCAGCCAGGCGAAGCCGCGGACGGCGCGGAAGGTGCGCAGGCTCTCGCCATGCAGCGCGAGCTGCGCGCCATAGCGGCGGCGAGCGAACCAGCCGATCGGCCAGGCGAGCGCGGTGAGGAACACCATTCCGATCCCGAACAGCAGGGCCGGCATCAGCCACGCGCTGTCGAGCGCACTTGGGGTACGGTACCAGATCATGAAGGGCGAGACTTCGCCGAAGCTCCACCGCACCACCTTGCCGTCGACCACCTGCGCGGCGAGCCGCTCATGGCCATAGGCGTCCTGCCAGACGAACGGCGCGACTTCGATCAGCTTGCGCGGGGCACCGCCGGGGCTGGTCAGCGCCGGGATCACCGGGCGGCCGTCGGCGTCGAGCCCGATCTTGATGTCGCCGATCAGCCCGATGATCTTGGCGAAGCTCGAATCGATCCGGCGGCTGTTGGTCCAGGTGCCGACGAGCAGTTTGGCATGCTCCTTGGCGGTAGGCAGCTCGACCGGCGCTGCCTTTTTGGGATCGGGGAGATAGCGATCGGCGAATTCCTCGAACAGCCGGCCGCGCAGCACCCGCGCAACGCCGTCCTTCCCGTCGCTGTTCATCGAGATGTAGAGCCCGACATTCTCTTCGGGGAGGATCCACAGATCGCTGTGGAAATAGACCGTGTCGCCGCCATGCGAGATCGAGCGGCGGCCGTTGATCTTCTGCTCGTAAAAGCCGAGCGCCATATTGTTGATCGCGGGGATCGCGCTTTGCTGCGGGGCATACATCTGCGCCGCGGTCGCGGGGCTGAGCAGTGCGCCGCCCTTGTTGAGATGCGCGATCATGAACTTGCCCATGTCGCCGCCGCTGATCGCCGCGGCGCCCGCGGGAGCCATGCCGATCTGTTCATAGCCCTTGGTGTCGCCCGAGCCGAGCGCATAGCCCTGTGACATATGCGGTTTGAGCTTCGCGGGGAGCGGCTGGCGGAAGCTCGAATATTGCATCCCCAGCCGGGCGAAGATGTTGCGTTCGAGATAAGTGTCGAACGGCATGCCGGAGACGCGCTCGACGATATAGCCGGCGAGCGCGGTGGCGTAGTTCGAATAAGCCGGGGTGGTGCCCGGCGCGTAGATCCGCTCGGGGATGCGGTGCTTGAGCACGTCGCCGAGACTCGGCACCGGCTTGTCGAAGGTCAGCAGCCCCTTGATGATCTCCTCGAAGCCGGCGGTGTGCGTCATGATGTGGCGTAGCGTGATCGGCTTGCCCTTATATGCCGGTATCTTGAAATCGAGATACTGGTTGACGTCGGCATCGAGGTTGAGCTTGCCCGCCTCGACCTGCTGCATCACCGCGGTCCAGGTGTAGAGCTTGGAGACCGAGCCCGGGCGGAACAGGGTGGTCGCCGGATCGACCTGCTTGCGCTTCGCGACATCGGCATAGCCGAAGCCGCGCTGGGTGAGGATCTGGCCGTCCTTGACCACGACCACCACTGCACCGGCAACGTCACCGCGTGCGAGCGCATAGGGCATGAAGCCGTCCAGCCAGGCATCGGCATCGCTCTTGGTCAGCGTCGCAATGCCTGCCGGGACAGTCGGAACGGCGGGTGCCGGCGCCTGCGCGACCGGCGTGAGCGGCGCGGGCGCCTGGGTGAAGGCCGGCACACCGACGGCGATGCCCAGCAACCCTGCCGCCAGCATCGTGAGCGAACGTTTCCACATCGCCTTGTTCCCCTTTGTCCTCCGCTCTGCCCCGGCCATCTCGATTGCGCCGGTTTGCATCTGCGGTTAGGCTGTGTCTCTGTACGAACCAGTTACGCCTGATTGAGACATAATGAGCCTGTTCAGAAAAATGTCAAATTGCGGTGCCACATGGCCACGCGTCTGAAACCGGAGCAGCCGACCCTGGGTGCGCTGCTGCGCGCGCTAAGGGCCCGGAACCGCTGGACGCTCAAGGAAATGAGCCTGCGCAGCGGCATCCCCATTTCGACCCTCTCGAAGGTCGAGCACGACCGGCTGACGCTGACCTATGACAAGCTTCTCCAGCTGAGCCAGCGGCTCAACATCCGCATGTCCGAGCTGTTCGCCGAGAGCGATTCGGTCGCCGAGGCGCCGGTCACTGCGCGGCGCAGCATCGGCGATCTCGATCGCGCGGTCCGGGTGAACACGCCCAATTACGATTATTATTATCTCTGCACCGAGCTGCGCCGGAAGCGGATGATCCCGGTGATCACGCGCGTCCGCGCCAAGTCGGTCGAGGAGTTCGGCGATCTCGTCCACCATTCGGGCGAGGAGTTCATCTACATCGTCAGCGGGCGGATCGTCGTCCACACCGAATTCTACGATCCGGTGACGCTCGAGGCGGGCGAATCGATCTACATCGATTCGAACATGGGCCACGCCTATGTAACCGGCGAAGGCTGCGACGAGGCGGTGGTGCTCGGCGTGTGTTCGAGCGCCGAGGACGGACTGATGGATTCGCTGCTCAATCTGCACGGGTGATCTGCTCTTCTCCCTGAAAGGGAGGGGAATTTCACCGCTTCACCCCCAGCCTCGTCCGCGCCTCCGCCCGCGCGTCCACCTCGGCGCGGCTGAACAGCATCGGCTGCATCGCGCCGGCGATCCACGGCGCATAATGGTCGCGGTGGTGCGGCGAGCGCGGGTCGTTCGACTGGCCCGGCAAATTGAGGAACAGCGAATTGTCCCACGCGCCGACATCGATCACCTGCAGATAGCTGGCGCCGCCACCGGTGCGCCAACCCGGACCCGAGCCCAGCCAGCGCGCCATAACGGTATAGCCGTCGCCCCCCGACCCCTCGCCTTCGATCGGCGGGAAGGCTCGGGCGATCGCCGGAATACGCGACAGCGGATGCTGGATGCGCACCTGGTGCAGCGTGTCCCACCGCCATTTCGCCGGATCAGCCCCCAGCAGTTCGCGCGCCGAAGCCCAGGCTCCGACCAGCGCCGCATCGAGCATCGCATCGCGCGCCGCCACCGGATCGGCACCGAGCCGCGCGTCGGGTCTGGCGAGCAGTCCGAGCAGCACCGAAGGCGCGATCTCGGTGACGAGATGCTTCGCCCGTGCGGGGACGATCGCAGCGAGCATGCGCTTGCCGAGGTCGCGCCACAGAATCTCGAACAAGGCCGCCGCGCCGCTTCCCCCGTCGATCCGCGCGTCCCACCGGCGCAGCATCTCGGCCGCAGGCCGCGCCGCCACCGAAGGCTCGGCCGGCAGCAATGCGAGCAACTGCCGCGCCGGCGTCGACAGCGTATCGTACTGCAGCGCGACGCTGTCGGCGAGGCTGTGCCGCTCCTGCCGCGTCAGCACGTCCGCGATCCGTTCGTAGCGATAGGGATCGCGGAACGAGAAAGCGAGAATGCGGTCGCGCGGCCAGTCGGCGGGTAGGTTGTTCTGGTTGGCCGAGGCGAACCACCCTTTGCTCGGGTTGTACTCGCTCGGCAGCGAGGCGAAGTCGCGCATCCCGGTCCAGTCGTAGCGGCCGTCGCCGGGAACGGGCAGCAACCCCTCCCCCTTCCTGCGCACCGGCGCGAAGCCGATCACCTGCCAGCCGGTATTCCCGTCCACATCGGCGTAATGGAAATTGGTCGGCGACGGGTGGAGCGGAAACGCCTTGCGCAGGCTCTTCCAGTCCTTCGCCAGATTGATCGCGATCATCGCGAAGGCGCCGTGCCCGCCCGGCTGCATCCCGATCGACGCGACCGCCGTCGCGCGCCGCCGCGCCGGATCGTGCGACACCACCGGTCCCTGCACCGTGTAGCGCAGTTTAGTGACATAGGGCGCGCCGTCCTTGACCGGGATCGCCACATCGAACCGCCGGAAGGCCTTCCACCCGCCGTCGTGACGATAGCGCTCGGGATCCTCGGGATGCAGCTCGAGCACGAACAGGTCGAGCTGGTCGATATGGAAATTGGTGCGCCCGAACGCGAAGCGATCGGTGTGCCCCTGCATGATCCCCGGCAACCCCGGCGAGCCGCCGCCGATCACGTCGAGCCCGGGCGCGCTCAGATGCGCAACGTGGCGCGGACCGAAGCTGCCGATGCCGAGATGCGGATCGTTGGCAAGGATCGGCCGCCCGGTCGCGGTGCGCGACGGCGCCACCGTCCACGCATTGCTGCCGGCATTGGCACGCGCTTCCGGCCCCGCGGCGGGATCGGCGACCGGCGTCTCGGGCCCGAACGGCAGTCCGCCGAGCCGCAGCATGCCGAGATCGGCCTCGGACACCGCCCCGGCATCGAGCCCTTCGGGCACCTGCATCGCCCGGCTCGGCCGCAGCGGCGCGATGATCGCGTCGAGATTGAGCAGCCCGATCGCGGCGAGCTGCGCGCGCCGCACTTCGTCGTCGGCATTGTCGATCGAGGCGCCGCGCGCGAGCACCAGATCGCGCACATCCCAGCGCAGCGGCGCCACTCCGAGAATGGCATATTCGAGCGGCAGCAGCGTGGGGTCGGCGAGGACCTCGTCGATCCGCGCATTGATCCCGGCGACATAGGCCCGCGCGCAGGCGAGCACGTCGCGCGGCACGGCGCGCAGCTCGGCATCGAGATCGCCGCGATAGTGGAACAGCCGCGCCGTCGCGTCGTGCTTCGCGAAATCCA
>JASLBO010000465.1 GCA_030146605.1 Sphingomonas sp.
GTGGGCGGCGTGCGCCGCCCACTCCACCCTCTTGTGACAAGTGCGACAATTCATGCCATTTCCCGCCAGTCCGCTGATCGACCCGACGAACCGTCTGCTCGGCTGGTCGACGAGCGACTTCAGCATGTATGGCGGGCAGCCTGCGACCACGATCGGCGCGCCCGGCACGGCGGCGCGGCAGTCCGACGCCCTGTCCGTACCGGCGCCGCGAACACCTGCGCTTGACGCCGGTGCGAGCACGGCGCCGCCTTCCGATACGGCGCCTGTCGCTGCGATTGCCGACACCCCGGCGGAGCAGGCACCGGCATTCTCCTATTCGTCTTATCCTGCGATTGCCGTCTCCAGTCCGATTCCGGGCCATGGCGGCCCGGCGCCAGCCACTTTCGCGGAGGCGGTACCCGCCGTCGGATCGGGCTCGGCATCGCCGGTCGTCCCGATCACCGGGGGTTCCCTTGACGGGAGCGCCGTCGCCGCTCCGCTAACGGCCGCCGTGCTGAGCGCTCCCGAACTTGCAATGGGCGACGCCACTGCGGCCGCAATGCTGTCGTCGCAGGCGGTCCCGGATCTGACGGCCCCCGTGCTCGCGCTGAGCGAGAGTGTCGTGGAAGGTCTTGCCGGCACCACTGCCAATGTCGCGGCCACGATCGACCAGCTCGCGCAGCTGGACGGCACGCTGGGCAATGCGACCGAGTTTGCAGCGGGCGGCCAATTGATCGAAGCGGTGGATGGCGCCATCGCACCGCTTGTGGAGACGGTCGCCGCCGTGACCGGGGAAGCCCTGGCCAACGTGACCGACCTAGCGCCCGGCGGTGCCACCGTCACCGCTGCGGACGGGTTTGGCGGCACCGATCCGGTCGGGGGCGTTTCGACGCTCATGACGATGGTCGATTCGGCCGACGCGTTCGACCTGATTCCGGCCGGTACCGATTCGCCCGCGCTCACCAGTTCGGGTTCGATCCTCGACTCGCTCATGGGCGAGCATGCCCCCGATGCGCTGCTGGGCGACGCTGCCCACCACCCGGACAGCAGCTCGGCCGATCATCATGACGACGAAGCGCTGGGAATATTATGAGCCCGCCCGACGGTCCCTCGACGACGCCCGAAGATATTCGAGAAGCGCAGGAGCGCGCGGACAAAGAGGCGGCGCATGTCATTGCGCTCGACAGCGCCCAGCGCGCGACCGAACTCGCCCAGGGCGACGAGTTCGCCTCGGCACTGCGCCAGTGCAAGCGGCTGATCTGGACCGCGGCTATTTTCAGCGGCGGCGTCAACATCCTGTTCCTCGCGTCGCCCATCTATCTGACCGAAGTCTATAATCGGGTCATTCCTTCGGGCAGCATCCCGACCCTGGCGTCGCTCAGCATCGGGCTGGTCCTTGCGCTGGCGACGATGGCGATCTTCGATGCCGTGCGCGGGCGGATCCTGATCCGCGCCGCCGCGCGGCTCGACCGCATCCTCGCGCATCGCGTGTTCGAGGCGATCATCGAGCTCTCCTCAACGCACGGCGCGGTCTCACGCAACGCGAACATGCTGCGCGATCTCGATCATTTCCGCGGCGCGCTTGCCGGGCAGGGTGCCCAGTTCTTTTTCGACGTGCCGTGGATGCCGCTGTTCCTGATCATATTGTTCCTGATCCACCCGTTGCTCGGCCTTGTGGGACTGGGCGGTGCACTCACCCTGCTGACGATGGCGATCATCAACAACCGGGTCACGCGCGAGTCGAGCGAAGTGGCGCAGGCCGCGGCAACGCGCAGCTACCGCTTCACCGATGCCGTGGCGCGCTATGCCGGGCCGGTGCGGGCGATGGGGATGGGGGATGCGCTCGCCATTCACTGGCATATCGATCGCGAGACGATGATGCGCCGCCAGGCCGAAGGCAGCGACCGCGGCGCCGACATGGGATCGGCGATCAAGTTCCTGCGGCTGGCGCTGCAGAGTGCGATGATCGGTATCGGCGGCTATCTCGTCATCGAAAACGCGATGCTGCCCGCCAGCATCTTCGCGGCCAATGTGCTGCTCGGTCGCGCGCTGGCGCCGCTCGAAGTGGCGGTGACCGGCTGGCGCACGATCGGCAGCGCAGTGTCCGCAGGGCGGCGCGTCCAGAAGTCGCTCAGCCAGGCGCCGGCGCGCGACACCAAGGTCGAGCTGCCCAGGCGCGACGTCGCTATCCACCTCGAAAAGGTGAGCTTCACGCCGCCCGGCGCGCGGCAGCCGGCGCTCCGCGGCATCGACCTAGACATCGCGGCGGGCGAAGTGATCGGCGTCGTCGGGCCCAGCGGCGCGGGCAAGACCTGCCTTGCGCGGATGCTGGTTGCGGTGACCAGCCCCAGCCAGGGCATCTGCACGATCGGCGGCATCGAAGGCCGGCACTGGACACCCGCCAACCTCGCCAGAACGGTTGGCTACCTGCCCCAGACCGTCGGCCTGTTCCCCGGTACCATCCGCGAGAACATCGCGCGCTTCACGAAGGCAAGCGACGAGGAGGTGGTCGAGGCGGCAACGCGCGCCAATGTCCACGACATGATCATGGCGTTGCCCGATGGTTATGAGACGCAGATCGACGAAGGCGGCTCCAGCCTGTCGGGCGGCCAGCGCCAGCGCATCGGGCTGGCGCGGGCGATGTTCGGCAGCCCGAGGCTGCTGGTGCTCGACGAACCCAACGCGCATCTCGATGCCGATGGCGAGGAGGCGCTAGCCGCGGCGCTGTCGACGCTCAAGTCGGAAGGCTCGACGATCGTGCTGATCGCGCACCGGCTCAATCCGATCGCGCATGTCGATCGCGTGCTGGTGATGAGCAAGGGCGAGCTGCAGCTGGACGGGCCGCGTGCGCGCGTCTTCCGCAAGGTCAAGACCGAGCTGGTACGCTCGATCGCCCGCGAACCGGTGGAGGCGATATGAAACTGGATTTTCTGTCTCTCGGCGGCGGTGCCGCCACCCCGCTGCCGCGCCGCGTCATCGAGCGGCGGATGCGCCAGCTCGACATCCGGCCGCTCGACCATGCCGATCGCTCGATCAAGTTCGGGCTGATCGCGGGCGGCGCGTTCCTGTTCCTGCTCTGTGCCTTCGCTGCGCTGGCGCCGATTTCGGCGGCGGCGATCGCAGAGGGCGAAGTGACGGTGAGCGGCGACAAGATCGTCGTGCAGCCCGCGGCCGGAGGGATCGTCACGCAGGTGCTGGTCCGCGAAGGCCAGGCGGTCCGTGCCGGGCAGCCGCTGGTTCGCCTCAATGGCGTGCGGTCGGGCGCGCAGCTGGTCCAGGCGCAGGCGCGTCGCGACAGTCTGCGCGCGCTCGAGGCCCGGCTGATCGCCGAGCGCGACGGGCGCGACACGCTGCTGTTCCCCGTCGACCTGACGATGCGGGCGTCGGATCCGCAGGTCGCCAGCGCGCTCGCGAGTCAGCAGGGCATTTTCGCGCAGCACCGCGCGGTACTCGGCGCGGATCGCGACGCAAGCGTCGAGGATCTGGTCTCGGTGCGCGCCAAGTTGGCGGCGTCCACCAGGCAATTGGCGCTGATCAGCGAGGAACTGGAAGATTACCGGTCGCTCTTTCGCAAGGGCTTTGCGCGCAAGACCACGATCCGGTCGCTCGAGCGGACCCAGGCGGAGCTTCGCGCCGACACGATTGCGGGCGCAGCGACGGTCAGGAAGGCCGAGATCGCCGCGGCGCGCATTCGTGACGCGCAGGGCCTCGATCTCGCCTCGCAACTCGGCCAGGTCCAGGATCAGCTCGCGCAAGTCACGCCGCAGCTCGACGTCAGCCGCTACGCCGCCGATCAGGACGTGATCCGCGCCCCGGCGGCGGGCAAGGTCTCCGGCGTCACCTCGATGGGACCGGGGACGGTGATCGGTGGCGGGCGCACGCTGATGGAGATCGTGCCGAGCGGACGTTCGCTCATCGTCGAGGCGCGCGTGAAGCCGCAGGACATCGACGATGTCCGGATCGGACAGGAAGCCACGGTGCGCTTCTCGAGCGTCAATCCGCACGGCAGGACCTCGTTCGAGGGACGTGTGATGACGCTTTCGCCGGCGCGGATAGAGCAGGGCGGCCAATCCTATTACAAGGCGCAGGTCGCGCTGTTGAATCCCGGGGAGCTCCAGCGCGAAGGGCTGGCGCTGCAGCCCGGCATTCCGGCGTCGGTGAACATCAAGACGCAGGAACGCACCTTGTTCGACTATATCATCGCGCCGCTCAGCGACGCGTTCAGCCGCAGCATGCGCGAAGAGTGAGGAGAGTGAAATGCCTGGATTGTTGAGCAATGTCTTCGGCGGCGACGAGGGTCAGGGCGTTCAATCGTCGCAAAGCGAGCAGAGCTACGACGCGTCGGGGGACGCGGCTGTCGATCCGTCTCCGACAATCGGGGTCGGCCACGAGGCGAGCGGCAGCTACCAGAACCTCGATGGCTCGACGACCGAGTGGAGCAGCGATACCGATGTGAGCGTGACGGTGGACGTCTCCGCCGCACTCGGCGCGACCGGCGGCTTCGACCAGACGGAAAGCAGCGCAACCTGATTTTCAGTTGGCGCAATGGAGCTGATTGTCGAGCCTGTGGGTAAAGCTATGGGCGTCGGCGGGTTGCCGAACGCAGCGCCGGCTCGCGGCACGTAGCGCGCACGGTCTGACGCCTAGGCCGGTTGCGCCGTCACCCGCGTCGCTCCGCGGCCCACCGAGGAGGCCAGCCGTGCGGGATCGCTGAGCACGACCGAGCCGCCCCGCAGCGTCACCACGCCATCGCGGCGCATCGCCTGCAGCGTCCGGTTGACGTGCACGCTGGTCAGCCCCAGCGTATCGGCCAGCATCTCCTGGGTCAGCGGCATCGGAAAGTGATTGCCGCTGGCGAGCCCCGAAAGCGTCAGCCGCTCGTGCATCTCGAGCAACCAGTCGGCAGTCCGCTCGTACGCGCTCAGTCGCCCAAGCCGGGTGATGCTGCGCAACAGACACGCTTCATCGATCGCGCCGCTCAGGGCATAGGCTTCGGCGAGTCCGGTGCCGTGCTGGTCGGCGCGGGGTGGGGGGGCTGGGCACAAGGTCACGTCGGTGAGCGCGAGCACTGTCGCCGATGCGGTCGGATCGCTCTGGCGGCACAGTCCGATCAGGTCGCCGGGCAGCATCAGGCTGGCGATCTGCCGCCGGCCATCGAACAGCGTATGGGTGCGCGCCGCCCAGCCTGACAGCACGATGTAGGGTTGCTGGATCGGCTGCCCCTCCGCGATCACTTCGCGCCGCGCCGGGACCCGCCGCGCGTTCTTCGCAGCACGATGCAGCGCGGCCAGCTCCTCCGCATCGAGCAGGGCAAGCGCGTTCAGCCGCACGAAGGCGGGTGGCAGTGCGAGGTGGGCCGCGCTGCTCATCCTGCTTCCTTCCGATCCTGGGGCGGCAAGCTGATCCGGCATAAAAGTCCTCCCGGGCGCAATTCGAACGAAGTCGTTGCCTTGAGTTGATAGGGCAGGGCCTGCTCGACATATTCGCGGCCAAAGCCCATCCGCATCGGCGCGGCCGCAACCACGCCGACGCCGCTCTCACGCCATTCGATCGCGACCGGCGCATCCGGGCCGCTGCTCCAGGCGATCGCCAGCTGGCCCTTGTCGCCCGACAGCGCCCCGAACTTCACCGAATTGGTCGCGAGCTCGTGGATCGTCAGCCCGATCATCTCCGCGGTCTTGTACGGCAGCCGAACCATCGGTCCCTCGATCGTCACTTGTTCGCCGTCGCTGAAGCCAAAGCCGAGCAATTCGTCGCGGAACAGCGTCTCGAGGTCGATCGTACCGGCGGGATTGCGGGTGAACTGCGACTGGTGGCGGGCAACCGTGTCGAGCCGGCCGCGGAAATGATCGGCGGCCTCTTCCAGCGAAGTCGCGGTATCGGCGGTCCGCGCGAAGACCGAGCGAATGATCGCCACCATGTTGCGGACGCGGTGCTGGAGCTCGGCGGCGAGCATCGCCTCGCGGTCCTCGCTCTCACGGCGCAGCGCCTCGGATCGGGCCAGCGCGCGCTGCGCGGCAGCCAGCTGCAAACGCAGCTGTGCGACGTCAGGCGTTTCGTCCGCCATGGCTGCTCCCTGTGCCTTGTGTTTTCCGCCCCCATCGCCCGTCGCGGCTGCGGACGCCAAAGGGGCAGAGAGTCTCCGCTTCGTAGCGCTCGGGGATGCGTACGGGTTGGCTCTCATGAGGATGACAACGCGCAAATCGTCGCCAAGGTGCCGTGATACACAGCGGAAATCGAATTTGCCCTGTTTGCCGCGCCTTGCTGCTGGACCCGCCCCGGGCAAGCGGCGTATCATCGGTCGGCTGTCGCCGCCGATGGCGCGACCAGCAGAGACACCGGATGCCCGAAAAAATCGCCCCAGATCCCGAATTCGAAGCGCTGCTGCGCTACATTCAGGAAAGCCGCGGGCTCGATTTTCGCGGCTACAAGCGCACCAGCCTTCGCCGCCGCATCACGCTTCGGATGGAAGCGCTGGGCGCGGAGGACTTCGCCGAATATCGCGGGCGGCTGGAAGCGCAACCGGGCGAGTTCGAAGACCTGCTCAACACGGTCCTGATCAACGTCACCTCCTTCTTTCGCGATGCCGAAGCGTGGCAGGTGCTCAGGGAGCGCGTGGTCCCGGCGATCATCGCCAACGCGGCAGACGGTCGCGCCATCCGGGTCTGGAGCGTCGGCTGCGCCTCGGGCGAGGAGCCCTATTCGATCGCGATGCTGTTCGCCGAGCAATTGGGCAGCGCCGAGTTCTGCCGGCGGGTCAAGAT
>JASLBO010000478.1 GCA_030146605.1 Sphingomonas sp.
GTACGAGCGTGGCGGTGCTGTGGAAACCGTTCGAGGCGCAGGAATTGCTGCGCAAGGTCGCCGGGCTGCTTCGCCGCTAGGGCAGCGCGCGGCGCAGCTCCTCGATCCAGGTTGTCGCGACGCTGTCGGAAGGGGCACGCCAGTCGCCCCGCGGGCTGAGCGCTCCCCCCGCCGAAACCTTGGGACCATTGGGCAGTGCCGAGCGCTTGAACTGACTGGTCTGGAAGAAGCGGAACAGGAACTCCCGAAGCCACTTGGCGATCGTCTCGAGATCGTACTCGTTGCGCCCCGCCTCGGGGAAATCGATCGGCCACAAGCCGGCGTTGCGATCACGCCAGGCGTGCCATGCGAGAAAGGCGATCTTCGAAGGCCTCATACCGTGCCGAATGGTGTAGTGCAGGAAGAAGTCATGGAGCTCGTACGGACCGATACGGTCCTGTGTGCTCTGAATCTTGCCCTCCGCATCGGCGGGAACGAGCTCGGGCGAGATTTCCGTATTGAGGATCGACGTGAGTACCTCAGCGGCTTCGCCAGTGAACTGGCCAGTGCTTACCGTCCACCGGATCAGATATTGCATCAGCGTCTTCGGCACGCCTGAATTGACGGTATAGTGGCTCATCTGATCGCCGACACCGTAGGTGCACCAGCCGAGCGCCAGCTCCGAAAGATCGCCGGTGCCGACGACGATGCCGTGGCGCTGGTTGGCCAGACGAAAGAGATAGTCCGTGCGGAGCCCCGCCTGAACGTTCTCGAACGTCACGTCATAGACCGGCTGGCCTTCGGCGAAGGGATGGCCCAGATCGGCGAGCATCTGCCGGGCGGCGGGCCGGATGTCGATCTCCTCGCCCGTGACGCCAAGCGCGCGCATCAGCGCCCAGGCGTTCGCTTTGGTCGCCTCGCCGGTGGCGAAGCCGGGCATGGTGAAGCCGAGAATGTCCGAGCGCGGGCGGCCGAGCCGGTCCATCGCCTTGCATGCGACGATCAGCGCGTGAGTCGAATCGAGCCCGCCCGAGACGCCGATGACGAGATGCTTGCTGCCTGTGGCGTCGAGCCGTTTGCGTAGCCCCTCGACCTGGATGTTGAAGGCCTCGTAGCAATCCTCTTCAAGTCGTGCGGGCGTATTGGGGACGAAGGGAAAGCGGCGCAGCGGACGCACCAGCCCGCGATCGGCCATGTCGGGCTGATGCGCGAAGCCGATGCGCCGAAAGCGCATTTCGGGATGATTGGCGTAGCGGGTGCTGTCGTTGAAGGTGCCGTCGCGCATCCGCTCGAGCCGCAGCCGCTCGAGATCCAGATCGGCATAGACCACGCTTGTCGTCAATTCGAACCGCTCCGAGCGGGCAAGCAATTCGCCGAATTCGTAGATCAGCCCCTGGCCGTCCCAAGCGAGATCGGTGGTGCTCTCGCCCGGACCCGAAGCCGAATAGAGATAGGCGGAGAGCGTTCGCGCGGCCTGTGACGCGCACAGCAATTCGCGCTCGCGTCCTTTGCCGATGACGATGTTCGAGGCGGACAGGTTGCACAGTACCAGCGCACCGGCGAGCGCGCCGTCGGTGGAGGGCGGAGTGGGTGCCCAATAGTCCTCGCATATCTCGACATGGAAGACGAAATCTTCGAGGTCGGACGCAGCGAAGATCAGGTCGGGGCCGAAGGGTGCGGTCTGCCCCGCGACGGTGATGTCGAGACCGGTCAGCCCCAGCCCCGACGCGAACCAGCGCTTCTCGTAATATTCGCGGTAATTGGGCAGGAACTGCTTGGGCACCACGCCAAGGATTCGGCCGCGCGAAATCGCGACCGCGCAATTATAGAGCCGGCCGTTGCGCCGAACCGCCGCGCCTACGAGCAGCACAGGCTTGAGCTTCGCGCTGGCCTCGACGATCGCGGCGAGGCCCGCCTCCGTCGCGTCGACGATCGCGTCCTGCAGGTGAAGATCGTCGATCGCATAGGTGGAGACGTTAAGCTCGGGGAAGACGAGCAGGTCGGCACCCTCGGCATCGCCCTTCCGGGCCAGTTCGATCGCGGCGGCGGCATTCGCGGCGGGATCGGCGACGACGACCGAAGGCGTGCACACCCCCGCACGGATCATCCCGTGGCGGTGGAGCGAGAAAAACGGGTGTGTCCTGGCCATCAAAGCGCCTCCGCGAGCATTTCGAGGCAGACTCGCAAGCATTCGATCCGTACCGCCCCCCGTCCGATATCCCCGAAATGCTCTTCGCGATGCACAGTCGGGCGGCCGGCGCGCGCGCAGCCGAAATGGACGAGCCCGGCCTCGTCGCCTGGAGCGCCTGCACCTGCGAAGCCGGTGACTGCCAAGGCGATCTGGGCCTTGCTGAAGCGCAGCGCGCCTTCGGCCATGCGCCGCGCGACTGCTTCGCTGACCGCGCCTTCTGACTCGATCAGTTCGGGAGCGATGCCGAGCATCTCGGACTTGGCCTGGTTGGTGTAGACCACGAAACCGCGTTCGAAGGCATGGCTGGCGCCTTCGACATCGGTGAACAGCGAGGCGAGCAGCCCGCCGGTGCAGCTCTCCGCCGTGGCAATCGACAGATCCTTGTCGCAGGCGCGTTCGAGCAGCCTGCGCGCGGCGGCGTCGACCTCATCGGGGAGGACCGGCGAAAGCGTTTCGGTCATGCGATGGTCCTAGTCCGAGGCACGGGATAATGCCAACCCGGCGCGACCCGGATGGTTGCCTGCAAGGGCGTTCCCCACCCACGGGACGATCGAGACTCGCCGCTGCCTTAGCGCGCGCTCCCCGAAACATGGACCAGATCCGGCGCGTCGCGAATGAAGGTATCGAGCACCCCGTCGGCGACCTTGATGGGACCGTCGAACCGCACGGCACCCGGAATCGAGTGGATCGCCTCGGCCTGTTTGGCCAGTCGGCACGCCTCGGTGAACAGGCGCGTGGCCGTCTCGCCGTTGCGCGGCGTCCCGTCGAGCGCTGCAATCAGGCCGCTCACCGTCAGTTTGAGTGCGCGGCCCCACAATTCGGTCGCATCCAGCCATGGCCTTGCCTCCGCGGCAAACCCCGGCACGACCACGCCGGCGCGGATCAGATCGGGTGCGGTCGCCAGTTCCTCCGCGGCCGCGGCAAGCTCATCGAGCGCATGGGCCTGCGCAACGGCATCGTCCGCTGCCAGCGCATCGCGGGTGCGGTCGATCAGTGCCTTGAGGCGGGGGGCCTGGGGCTGCCACGGATGGCTGCCGAAGGTCGGGGCGAGATGCTGGGTGTCGAAAAAGGCGAGCAATGCCGCCGTGACCTGCGGATCGCCGTTCGCCAGATAACGCGCCGCGGCGTGCCACGTGCGATCGGCGTCATAGCCACGGTCGTTCCAGGCAAAGGCGACCAGACCCATCACCGCGGGGCGGCTCGCCGCCTCCTGGTTCATCGGGTTGGAAACGACGCCGCTCAATTCGGCCGATAGTCCTGCCTCGCGGCGGGCATAGGGCGCGAGCAGCAGGCGGCCGGCTGATTCGCGGAAGTCGTTGACCGGGTAGTTGTCCCACAGCAGCGTCTTGCGGCCGAACGCCTTGGTCGCGTTGCGCGCATCGTTCACCGAGATCGAGGGCGGCACGACATCGGTGCCCGTCCATTGCACCACGACGCGCGGATCGAGCTCCTTGCGCAGCGTCGCTTTGTACGGGCTCTCCGTGACGTTGTAATATTCGGTGGGCACCATGATCAGCGATCCACGGTCATTCGCCGCGGTCAGATCGGCCTGCACGGCGTTCAGCAGCTTAGCCTGCGCGCTCGCCGCAGCCCTTTCGCCGGGCTTGCCGAACGTTGCCTCGTCGCCGGGGCAGTTCCACTTGGTATATTCGATATCGTCGAGCGCGACATAGAAGCTGCGCACCCCGATGCCGCGCATCGCCTTGAACTTGCGGCGGATCGCATCGAGATCGGCAGGGTTCGAATAACAGATCGAGGGACCTGGCGAGATCGCGTAGACGAAGTTGACGTGCTGGCGGTTCGCCGCGTCGACCAGCCCGCCCAATTCCTTCAGCGTCTCGGCCGGATAGTCCTCGCGCCAGCGATCGCGCGCGAAAGGCTCGTCCTTGGGGCTGTAGATATAGGTGTTGGCCTTGAGCCCGGCGAGAAACCCGATATGCGATGCGCGCTCGGCCATCGACCAGTGCTTGCCGTAAAAGCCTTCGATGGTGCCGCGCACCGGCATCGCCGGGTAATCGGCGATGGTCAGGGCGGGGATGACCGGTCCGGTGACGATTTGCCGCAGCGTGTGCGCGGCGTGGTAAAGGCCATCGGAGTCCTTGCCGGCGAGAACGACCAGCGTGCCGCCGTCCGCTGCGGTGCTGGCGAGCGTATAGCCTTCGTCTTTGGTCGGCAGCGTTGCGCCGGTGCGGGCCAGCGCGCTCTTCACCAGTGCCGCATCGCCGGTGCCGAGTACCACATAGATGGCGTCCAGCCTTGCCGGCAGGCGGCTTGCGGTGCGGATATGCTCCACGCCGGCGGCGATAAGGGTGCGGCGCACGAGCGCATCGGTTTCGGCGTCAGCTTTGCCGGCCTGCACCAGAACCACCGCTTTGCCGAGCACCAGTTCCTTGCCGGTCAGCTTCGCCGAAACCGGTGCCGGGAAAACGGCAGGCAAATTCTGGGCGCCAGCGGGAACGGCGAGCGCCAGCGACGCGGCGACGCCGGATAATGACAGGAGACGGCCGAACGAACGCGATCCGCGCATCAGAATCCTCTTCGGTTCTACAAAGGTGCTAGATAGGTCCTATGTTAGAGATATCCGCGCAGGGCAAGATGGCACGCCGAGGGTGGCATGCGGATTGTCACGTCGGATGACGGGAATTGCCGCGAGCAGCCTCGCTGAACGCCGCGATTGAAAAGCCGACCCAAATAATCGCAGGCCTCAGGCCTGGAAGCTCGCCGGTCGCTTCGGAACTCCGAAAGCGAACGACACGAAATCACACCTTGGCGGAATAGATCATCCGGCCGTGGCCCAGGCGCTCGAACACCTTGGCAAGTTCGTTCTCGCCCACGGCGAAACAGCCTTGGCTGCGGCCGAGTTTGCCGTGCTTCGCGACCATGTCGGTGTTCGAATACCAGGCCGAATGGAGCACGATCGCGCGATCGAACGCGTTATTGTTGGTTGGATCAAGCCCGAGCAGACGCTGCGAATCGCCGTGCTTGCCGACATAATAATCGGCGGTGAGGAACGCGCCCTCGCTGGTCGCTTCCGAATTGATCGCGTTCGAGAAGCTGTGGAGCAGCCCGGTATGCTCGGGATCCGAGCCCACGCCATGCGCGACGAGGAAGCTCTGCACTTCGCCGCTGCCGAGGTTCACGATATGAAAACGCGGGCGATAGGAAGGTGTCGCGAAGTCGGCGATGGCGATGCGATCGTGGGAAGGGACACGGATCGAGTGCCTGTCGAGCGCAGCGACGGCGCGCTTGAACAGTTCGGGACGAATGCTCCCGGGCGCTCGCGCCGCTGCCTTCACCGGCCGCGGTGCCACCGGGATCGGCGCGGGCACCGGAACGATCGGCGCCGGGCCGCTTGCGAGCTTCAGGGTCCGCGTCGCGCAGGCCGAAACCGCCGCGCCGCTGGCCATCACAAACGCTGACCTGATCAGCGCGCGGCGCGTCTGCGCCGAATCGAGAGTGTCCGTCACTGGTTACCCGCTACCCGCTATTACGCCCGGTCTTCATACCAAGCTTAGCTTTGATATGGGGTGAACACCCGGCCTGCGCCGCGCAACTCACCGCAATCGCTACCCATTTCACCGAGTAAACTCGCGGATCGGGAACCAAACCTAGCCGGAACCCCGCTCGCCAGCGTCGATTCGCCGTCCGCATCGAAATGGGTTAACAATGTTTTAAGAGCGAAATGCGGGCTCCCGCGGCAGGAGGAAGTAGACGATGGTTCGTGGCGTACGTGCGCTGTTGGTGATGGCGGCGATGGCGCTGGTTCCGGCGACGGGTGCGCTTGCCGACATAGGCCCGGAGGCAAACCGGCCGGCGGTCCCGCAGCTGAGGCCGGGGCAGTCGATCTGGTTCGAAACGCCTGAAATGGTGAAAGCAAGCACACGCGCCGATGCTCCCGTGCGGGTGGTCGTTGCGATTCGCCAGCAGCAGGCTTTGATATATCGGGGTGACCGGCTGGTCGGCGTAACCACCGTCTCGACCGGCTCGCCGGGCTATGAGACGCCGCTGGGCGAGTTCACCATTCTCGAGAAGAAGGTGTTCCACCGCTCGAACCTCTACAGCAACGCGCCGATGCCCTATATGCAGCGGCTCACCTGGGGCGGCGTTGCGCTCCACGCCGGCGTGCTGCCGGGCTATCCCGCCTCCCACGGCTGCATCCGGCTACCCAAGGCATTTGCGCGCCAGCTCTTCGACCTGACCGCGATGGGCGGCACCGTCCTGGTGGTGGATGATGTTGCCGACGCGCCGTTCTACCTTCCTCTCGAACCGGTGCTCGTGGCGGACACGCGCAGCCTGCGGACATCAATGACCAGCTACACGCCGTCCGCGCCGCTGCTCGCCGCCGAGACCCGCAATCTGGGTGGTGGCGCCTATGAGGTGCTGACACTGGGCGGCGAGCCGCCTGCGGACCGCCCGTCTGCCGGACGCGGCTCACGCTAGCGGGCAAGCAAAGCAAAACCTTCTGCAATCCGTCATAGTCGTGCGCTAGACGGGCGGCATGACGGGGATCCCCTTTGCCGCGGCCGTGCCGGCGCTGATCGCAATCGGACGGAGGCTCGACGCGCGCGGCTGGGCGCCGGCGACGTCGGGCAATTACTCGGCACGGCTCGACGACGGCAGTTTCGGGGTTACCGTGTCGGGCACCCACAAAGGGCGCTTGAACCCGGAGGGCATCATGCGGGTTGATGCGGCAGGGCGGGGACTGACCCCGGGCACGCCCTCGGCCGAGACCGCGCTGCACCTTGCGATCTATCGGATGTTTCCCGAGGCGGGGACAGTCTTGCACGGCCATTCGCCGCAGGCGGTAGGTCTCAGCCGCGCTGTGAGCGACGCGCGCGAATGGGTGTTCCGCGGGCACGAGATGCTCAAGGCGTTTCCCCGGGTGGCGACGCATGCAGGCGAGATACGGCTGCCGATCGTCGAGAACAGCCAGGATATGGCGGAGATCGAGGCGGCGGTGCGCCCCGCGCTGACG
>JASLBO010000591.1 GCA_030146605.1 Sphingomonas sp.
GGTCAAACGCTTCGGGTCGCTTCAGCGCGCCGTGGCTACCGCCCGTGCGGCTGCGCCCAGTATGGAGCCGCAGTTCGTCGCCTTCCCCGGCGTGCGCTTCACCAGCGAGCATCACTATGCGGTTTGGCTGCGCGGCGGCACGCCTGCCACCAACCGCATCTACCGCCCGACCTTGATCGACGTTCAGACAGGCGAACTCACCGCAAGCCGGCGCATGCCCTGGTATATGCTGGCGCTACGCCTCTCGCAGCCGCTGCATTTCGGCGACTATGGAGGATTGCCCCTCAAGATCCTCTGGGGGTTGCTCGACGTGGCCGCGATCGTTGTGCTGATCAGCGGCCTCTATCTGTGGCTTGGAAAGCGCCGCTCGTCGCTCGAGGCGCGCCTTACCGAACTGGGCAGGGGCGGCGAGCCGGAACCCCCGCTGGCGCCAGCGCAATGAGACGGATGAACGGTGCTCGCCGACACTCCGCCCTCGCGGTTCCGTTCGCGCTCGGCGTCATCAGCCTCGTCGGCCTGGTCGTCGGGCTGCTTGGCGACGGGCTGCTCGATATGGCCTCATGGCTGGCGCTCGGGGTGCCGGCTGCAGCCATCATCTGGGCGCTCGCCTCGCGTCGAACATGACTGCAGGTCAGCGACGCAGGGCAAATTTGCTACTGTTCGTGAACATGGTCACACGAAGCGGAGCGCGAATTCGCTAGGTGTTTGATCCCACGGTTTGATGGTGCGATCCTTTCGTTGGAATGGAAGGAAGCACTATGGGTCAGGTTCGTCATCCACACGATCCTGACCGACAACGGCATCCAGTTCGCCGAGCAACCGCGCAACCGGAATACCGCCTTCTCGCGGCAGATGCGCTTCGACATGATCTGCGATACCAACGGCATCGAATACCGGTGGAACTTGCAGCAACTGCAAGACGACAGTTGCGTGAATTACAGGACGAGTTTTCCTCGTTGGGTGAACTACGATCGCTAAGTTTCCACGGCCCCGACACGCTCGGCGGCGATGAATATGAACTGCACTTCACCAAGGGCAGCAGGATAATGGCGCTCGTCATCGGAGCTGGCGGAAAAATCGTCGCAGCATCGCGCTGGGCGCCACTACCGTGATAAACGGCTTCACCTTTCTTCGGGGACTGAGCGGCGGGAGTTAATGGTCGCGGGAGAGCGGCGACGACGATCAACACAACGCAGATCCTGAACTTGCCCTACCCTTCGAAGCATACGGTAAACGTCATACCGTATTTCGAGAAAGGACCGTTCCAGGCCCGGGTGAGCTACAGCTACCGTTCTGCCTACTTTCGGACGATCGGACGTCTCGGCTCACAGGAAATGGTAGCGCCATACAACCAACTCGATGCCTCGATGTCGCTCAAGCTGAACGACTATGTCACTCTGACCGCGCAGGCGCAGAACCTGCTCGACGAGACATATTTGCAGTATAGTGGCAACCCAGATCGCCCATCGGCCTTTTACAAGAATGGCCGCACCCTGGTGGGCAGCATCTCTTTCCGCATGTGAGTGGCCCCTGCGTCTACAGGCCTCGTGCTCGACGGGCCTGGCGTTTGTTCCCGCGCCAGCGGAGCTGCGGAGGAACCAGATCGGAACTTGTGCCCAGCCGCGACATGGAGCGTTCGCCTAGCCGCTACATGTCTTCGCTTGCCTGACCATTCCTTCCGCTTCCGCATCAGCCGTTGGACTTTGCATACGCCCTTGAAGCGACTCGAGGATGCGCCGCTGATCGGCCCCGACTTCCTGGGTCGTTTTCTTAAGCGAAGCGGCTTCAGACAGTACCGATTTGCTCAGATCGGCCAATTTGGTGCGCAGCGCCGCGCGATCTTCCTTTCCGAGAGACGGATGAAAGTTCGCTACGACCAACACTACCATTTCGCACTTGAGCAGCTCATCATATCGAGCATCCGGTGAAGGAGCTGCCGAGCAACTGGAGAGCGCGAGCCCCACGGCCAGCAAATGCGCAACTTTCACCATTTCCTCCCGTCGTGGATAAACCGCGTTAGCGTAAATCCTTAAAGAATGCTGATTCTAGAATGTAGATTTTATCACCCTGACGACTGCGCAATGTTTGCACAGATGCGGTAAAGTGAGGGCTGGCGGATACATTTTTGGATGGCGCAACTCAAATGCGGCGCTATCATCTCGATTGGAGAAAAGCCCCTAGATCATTACGATTCGATGACAATCTAAGAGGGCAAGGTCGCAGTTTCCGTCTCATCACCAAAGCGGAGGATACCTGTGACCTGCCCAAGCGACGCGCAAGCCATTGCCGACGGTATTAACCAACTCAATTACAATTTGAGTTTGGTCGCACCCACTGCAGCGGGCATGGTTGCAGCCAAGGCGCATGCGGCTGGGACCGGTCAATCCTATGATCCGGGGATGGTGGCTTATGCCCAAGGCTCCGGGCTCACAACGGCTTTGGGAATGGGAATCGGCCAGGTCCTCAGTAACCGCGGTATGCAAGTGGCCGGGGATTTGTGGGGTGGGCTCCAGGACCCCGCATATAATGCCATAACTTCCGGCATTGATGCCAATCCGAACGGCGGTCCCGGGCCCTGCGGGGACGGGGACGGCGACGGCGACGGCGACGGGGGCGAGGGGGGCGGCGGCTCGGGTGGCGGCGGTTCTGGTGGGTCCGGTGGCAGCGGTGGCTCTGGCGGCGGAAGCGGCGGCTCCGGTGGCGGCAGCGGCGGCTCAGGGGGTGGCAGCGGCGGCTCCGGGGGCGGAAGTGGACGTGACGGCGGCGGCGGCGGCGGTAGCGGGAGTGACGGCTGGATCGATCCTCTGGTGATCGACTTGGACGGAGATGGCGTCGAATTGACGAGTGTCTCTGCCTCGGGAGTCCATTTCGATTTCGGTGCTGACGCTTTTGCAGAGAAAACCGGTTGGGTCTCCGCTGACGACGCATTCCTGGTCCACGACCGCAATGGAAACGGCGTAGTGGACAACGGTAGCGAGCTGTTTGGGAGCGCGGCGATCGATGGCTTCGATGCGCTGGCCGCCTATGACACAGACGGAAATGGCGTGTTCAATCAGGCGGATGCCGATTTCGCCAATGTGCGCGTCTGGAACGACGCCAACGGAAATGGGTCAGCGAGTCCAGCGAACTGAGGTCCCTGGCGGACGTGGGTATCACAAGCATCTCGCTGGCTGCTCACAACGTGGGCGAGACACGAGCGGGCAATCACGTTGCACGACAAGCGAGCGTTGGCTGGAGCGATGGATCTGTTGGTGTCGCGAACTCGGTATATTTTGCCGTCGATTTGCAAGATACAAGATACGTTGTGCCGGAAGGTTTTAATTACACCGACGCAGCATATTTGCTGCCGAAGCTGAAGGGCTACGGCACTGTGGCGGATCTTTCCGTCGCTATTTCGCAGCGGGCTGAACTTGCAGAGCTCGTTCAGGAACTTGTGGAGGACAGTGCCACCCTCGGGATTGATCAATTCCGTG
>JASLBO010000020.1 GCA_030146605.1 Sphingomonas sp.
GCGTGACCCCGAACCGCCGCTTGCGCTGCGGGATTTCGGCAATCGGCTCGGTCACGGCATCCATCGTGGCCAGGATACAACGATATTGTGGCCGAAAGAACACATAATTTTGGGTCAAGCGTCGCTAATCGGCACCGCCCGGTCGATCCGCTGCCATCTCGATCCCCAGCGTGTCGAGCCGCTTGCGCAGCGTATTGCGGTTGATCCCGAGCGCGCGCGCGGCGCGCAGCTGGTTGTTCTGGTGGCGCGCGAGCATCGCCTCGATCAGCGGCCGCTCGACTTCGCCGATGATGCGCTCGTACAGGCTGCCGTCGTCGAGCGCGCGGGGCTCCTCGATCGCCATCCGGTCGAGCCGCGCGCGCACCGCCGCGTCGATACCGGCGTCGCGTGTCTCGGGCTGGTAATTGCTGGCGTCGCCCAGCGCGCGGCGGATCGCATCGGCGTCGATCCATTCGTCGCGGCTGAGCGCGGCGATGCGCCGCATCAGGTTCTCGAGCTCACGGACGTTGCCGGGCCAGTCATAGCCTTCGAGCACTGCCATCGCGCCCTGATCGAGCTGCTTGCGGGGCAGCCCTGCCTCCGCCGCACGATCGAGGAAATGGCGGGCGAGCAGAGGCACGTCCTGGCGGCGCTCCCGCAGCGCCGGCAGGCTCACCGGCACGACGTTGAGCCGGTAGAACAGATCCTCGCGGAACTGCCCGGTCTGGACGAGCTGGGCGAGGTCCTTGTTGGTCGCCGCGACGATGCGCACGTCCGCCCGGATCGTGCGCGCCCCGCCCACCGTGGTGAACTCGCCCGACTGGAGCACCCGCAACAGCCTGGTCTGCGCATCCATCGGCATGTCGCCGATCTCGTCGAGGAACAGCGTCCCGCCCGCCGCCTGCTCGAACTTGCCGGCAACCCGAGTCGCCGCGCCGGTGAAGGCACCGCGCTCGTGCCCGAACAATTCGGCCTCGATCAGGTCGCGCGGGATCGCCGCCATGTTGAGCGCGACGAAGGGCGCGCGGCGGCGGGGTCCCAGCTCGTGAACCGCCTGCGCCACCAGCTCCTTGCCGGTGCCCGATTCGCCCGAGATCAGCACCGTCAGATCGTTCGACACGACACGGGCAATCACGCGATACACTTCCTGCATCGCCGGCGAGCGGCCGATCAGCGCAGTGCCGCCGCCGATCTCCGTCTCTTCGAGCGCAGCCGGCTGGCGCTGCCGCCTGGCGATCGCGCCGCGCACCGCCTGCGCCAGCACGTCGAGGTCGAAGGGCTTCGGCAGATAGTCGAACGCGCCGACTTCGGTCGCGCGCACGGCGGTGGCAAGCGTGTTCTGCGCCGAGAAGATGATGATCGGCAGCTCGGGATGCTCGACGGCGAGCCCGGCGGCGACATCGAGCCCGTTGCCGTCGGGCAGCACGACATCGGTCACCAGCACATCGGGTACGCCCGCGGCCAGCGCCCGGCGCAGCTCGGCGATGCTGGCGGCGGTAGTGACCCGGTGCCCCTCGCGCTTGAGCGCCGCCGCAGCAACCGTGCGGATCGCGGCATCGTCGTCGACGATCAGGACCGTGCCGCTCATGTCGCCCTCGGCAACAGGATGCGGAAAACGGTGACCTCGGGCTCGCGCTCGCGGCCATATTGGACGATTCCGCCCATGTCGCGGACCAGTTTCTCGACCAATGGCAACCCCAGCCCCTTCCCTTCCGGATTACCCGATACGAACGGCTCGAATAAATGCCCGGCGATGTCGGCCGGCGCGCCCGGGCCATTGTCGATGACGAGGATCTCGATCGGCAGCGGCTGCCGCGGGCGCCCGGCGCCGGTGCTTACCGACATGCCGTGGCGATAGGCGGTCGCCAGCGTGATCCGCGGCCGGTCGCGCCCGCGCAATACTTCGGCCGCGTTCTTGAGCAGGTTGAGCAGCACCTGGAGGAAGGCATCGGAATCGATCAGCACCGCCGGCAGCGACGGATCGAATTGCTCCTGGATCGCCATGCCGCGCGCGAACCCCGCGAGCGCGACCCGTCGGGCGTGATCGAGCAGCGGATAGATGTTGGTCGGCACCAGCTTGAGTGGACGCGTGTCGGTGAAGTCCTGCATCCGGTCGATCAGCGCGACGATGCGATCGACTTCGGTGGTGATCAGCTGGGTGAGCTCAGCATCTCCCCCGGCACTCTGCAGCAGCTGCGCGGCGCCGCGAATGCCCGAAAGCGGGTTCTTGATCTCGTGCGCCAGCATCGCCGCCGCGCCCACTGCTGCCCGCGCGCCCGCGGTGCGATCGGCCCCCTGCGCCACCGGGCGCGATTGGGGCGCATGGTGCAGCGTGACGATCCGCCAGCCGGGCTGGTCGGCGATCGGCGCCTCGACGAAATCGACCCGGATGCGCGGACCCCGAACCGCCTCGATCTCGATATCGAACGCCGCGAAGCCATGCCCGTCGCGGCGGTCGGCATAATCCTCGGGCGGACGCAGCACTGCCTCATAAGGCTGCCCGACCATCGTGGTCTCGCTATGGTTGAGCAGCAGTTCGCATGCCGAATTGGCGTGGGCGATGCGGCCGTCGGGATCGATCACCAGCACCGCGACGGGAAGCGCGGCGAAAAGATCGCCAAAGCCAGGTCCCTTTACCGGTTCCGGCCTGGCGCGCCTCAGGCCGCCGCGCGCGAAGACCATGGCGCGTAGAATTCGGCGAGCATGTCGAGCACACGCACGGGATCGGAGATCTTGTTGACGCTGTTGCGGAACTCGGCCGAGCCATGGATGCCCTTGGTGTACCAGCCGATATGCTTGCGCATCATGTTGACGCCGATTTCATTGCCATAGTGGCCGAGGGTGTCGGCATAATGCTCGACGATCACGCGATATTGTTCGTCCAGCGAAGGCTCGGGGCGCTCGGGCTTGCCCGTGAGGGCGTCCATCACCTGGCGCAGGATCCACGGTTTGCCATAGGAACCGCGGCCGATCATCACCCCGTCCGCGCCCGATTGGTCCAGCGCAGCCTCGGCATCCTCGACGGTGCAGATGTCGCCATTGGCGATCACCGGGATCGTCACTGCATCTTTGACCGTGCGGATGAAGCCCCAATCGGCCGTTCCCTTGTACATCTGGTTGCGGGTGCGGCCGTGGACGGTGATCATCTTCGCGCCGAGATCCTCGGCGATATGCGCGAGTTCGGGCGCGTTGAGGCTGGAATGGTCCCAGCCCATCCGCATCTTGACCGTCACGGGAACGCCGACTGCCTTGACGCACGCCTCGATCAGCGACGCGGCGAGCTTGAGGTCGCGCATCAGCGCCGAGCCCGCGTCGCCACTGGTCACCTTGCGCACCGGGCAGCCCATGTTGATGTCGACGATCGCGGCGCCGCGATCCTCGCTGAGCTTCGCCGCCTCGGCCATTTCGTGCGGGGTGCAGCCGACGAGCTGCATCGACACCGGATCCTCGATCGGATCCCATGCGAATTTCTGGAGCGACTGGCGCGTCTCGCGGATCGCGGCCTGGCTCGCGACCATCTCGGTGACGTTGAGGCCCGAGCCATAGCGCCGCACGATCCGGCGGAACGGCAAATCGGTGACGCCGGTCATCGGCGCGAGCAGCACCGGGGCTTCGACCCGGACGGGGCCGATCTGGATGGGGGCGAGTGCGCGCATGATCTGCCTGAAAAATAGGCAGCGACGCCTAGCCGCACAAGCCCGGATTGGCAAGCCGGGGCTTCCCCGCTACCGGCGCCTCATGGGCAGGACTGCAGCGCTGATCGTCGCCGCCGGGCAGGGCATTCGTGCCGGGGGCACCGTACCAAAGCAATTCGCGCCGCTCGCCGGCAAGCCTTTGCTCGCGCACAGCTATGCCGCCTTCGCCGCACATCCGCAGATCGACCAGGTCCTTGTCGTGATCGGCGAAGGTCAGGAAGCGGCGCTGGAGAATGTACTCGGCGACGCCGCATTCGTAATCGGCGGTGAAACCCGACGCGAGTCGGTGCGTAACGGCCTTGCTGCGATCGACGCGGAGCGCGTGCTGATCCACGACGCCGCTCGCCCTTTCGTATCGCATGGCCTGATCGATTCTCTACTGACCGCACTGGACGATCATCACGGCGCCCTGCCCGCCCTCCCCGTCGCCGACACACTTGCGCGCGGCGGCGTGGCGCTGGGCGAGATCGTGCCTCGCGATGGCCTGATCCGTGTCCAGACCCCGCAGGCGTTCCGCACCGCCGCGATCCGCGCGGCGCATAATGCCTGGCCGATAGACCGCGAAGCCACCGACGACGCGCAGATGGTCCGCGCGCTGGGCCATGCGATCGCCCTCGTTCCCGGAGACAGTGCGCTGGACAAGATCACCCACCCCGCCGACTTCGCCGCCGCCGAGGCGCGCCACGCCGCTGCAATGCGCGTCCGCACCGCGCAAGGCTATGACGTCCATCGCTTCGCGGAGGGCGAGGAATTGTGGCTCGGCGGCCTGCTGGTCCCGCACAGCAAGGGCCTGTCGGGGCATAGCGACGCAGATGTCGTCCTCCACGCGATCACCGATGCGCTGCTCGGCACGATCGGCGCGGGCGACATCGGCATGCATTTCCCGCCGAGCGATCCGCAATGGCGCGGCGCCGCCTCGGCGCGTTTCCTCGAACATGCCGCAGGGCTCCTCGGGGCGCAGGGCGGCGTAATCGACTTCATCGACGTGACGATCATCTGCGAGGCGCCCAAGATCGGGCCCCACCGCGAGGCGATCCGCGCCAGCATCGCCGCGATCCTGCGCCTTGCCGACTCGTCCGTCAGCGTAAAGGCGACCACCACCGAGCGGCTCGGCTTCACCGGCCGCGGCGAAGGCATGGCCGCGCAGGCGATTGCGACCGTCAGAGTGCCTGCGGACAACGCCTGACTCGCCATCGAAACATCCCGGTGGCACAGGGCCTCCTCATGGACACGATTCTCCCCGCCCAATTGGTCGACGCGGCGCGCAAGGTGCTGGAGGCGAACCGCGCCGCCGGCCGCCGCATCGTGGTGGCGGAAAGCTGCACCGGCGGCCTCGTCAGCGCCGCGCTCACCGAAATTCCCGGCTCGTCCGACGTGTTCGAGGCCGGCTTCGTCACCTATTCGAACGAGGCCAAGACCGAAGTGCTCAAGGTCAGCACCGACGTGCTCGAGACTTTCGGGTCGGTGTCGATCGCAGTGGCATGGAGCATGGCGCAGGGCGCGCTCAAGCGCAGCACCGCCGATGTCGCGGTGGCGATCACCGGAATCGCCGGCCCCGATGGCGGCAGCGAGAAGAAGCCCGTCGGGACGGTGGTGTTCGCCCAGGCCGAGCGCGGTGCCGATCCGCAGCACATCGTCGCCGATGCCCGCCATTTCGAAAATAACGGCCGCGCCGGGGTGCGGCTTCAGGCGGCGCTTTGCGCGCTCGAATTGCTGATGCCGGACGCGCCCGCGGACGCCGGCGAATCGCCGTAGAGCCGCGCCGCGCGCTCCTCGAAGGCGTTGATCATTTTCCGAAGCGCGCGATCGAACACCTGCCCGGCGAGCATCTCGAACACGCGGTTCTTGAACGCGAAATCGACGCAGAAATCGACGAGGCAGCC
>JASLBO010000033.1 GCA_030146605.1 Sphingomonas sp.
CAAAGCCGACCGGCTCAACCTCTTCCGCTTGCAGCGCGCGACCAACGTGCTGGCGGACCGCGGCGACTATGCCGATTACGCCTATGCGGCGCAGCAATCGGGCCTGCCCTGGGAGGCGGTTTCGGTACTCGACGAGGGTCGGAAATCGGGCAAGATCCCCGGGGGCGACGCCGATGTCCAGCGCACCTACACTGCGGCGCAGACCGCAGTGAAGACGGAGGGCTCGCTCGAGGGCGTCGCCAAGCAGTCGACCACCGCCAAGGATGGCCGCACCGCGCAGCAGACCGGCGACGCGTTCCTCGCTTCGGGCAACTACACCCGAGCGATCGAACTCTACGACCTGTCGCTGCAGAAGGGCGGCGTCGATACCGATGAAGTCAATCTCAACCGCGGGGTCGCGCTGCGCGCGCTCGGCCGAAAGGACGAGGCGCGTACGGCGTTCCAGGCTGTCAAGGGTGCCAATGCCAATATGGCGCTGCTGTGGCAGACGTCGCTCGACGTTCCGCCGCTCGCCTGAGCGCAGCGGCGATCGGCAACATAAGGGGCGGCCGCGTGCCGCCCCTTTTCGTTTCACATCTCGGGAACGGGCACGCCGGGAAGCGCTTTCGAAGTGCGGATCGTCAGCGATGTCTTGACGTGCTCGACATTGGGCGCGGTGGTCAGCTGGGTGGTCAGGATCTGCTGGAAGCTCTGCAGATCGGGCGCGACGATCTTGAGGATGAAGTCGATCTCGCCGTTGAGCATGTGGCATTCGCGGACTTCGGGGATATTCGTCACCAGCTGCTCGAATGCGCGAAGGTCGCTCTCGGCCTGGCTCTTGAGGCTGACCATCGCGAAAACGGTGAGGTTGTAGCCGAGTGCGGCGGGATCGAGAGCGGCGTGATAGCCGCTGATCGCGCCCTGCTGCTCGAGCGCGCGGACGCGGCGCAGGCAGGGCGGGGCGGTGAGCCCGACCCGTTCAGCCAGCTCGACATTGGTCATCCGGCCATTATCCTGCAGTAGCCCGAG
This sequence comes from Sphingomonas sp., assembly GCA_030146605.1. Lineage (GTDB taxonomy): Bacteria > Pseudomonadota > Alphaproteobacteria > Sphingomonadales > Sphingomonadaceae > Sphingomonas. The sequence continues at coordinate 1,009 of JASLBO010000033.1, forward strand.
GATCCGCACGTCGATCTCGTCGAATCGCATGGAGTCCTCTCTTTCATTGTGGATTCGTTGCATGCAGGGGTTGCTAGACTATAAGATAATTACAACGCAACGCAATTGTCCCACAATGCGACGTGCCGAAATGGCATGTTTCTACCCGCGCCTTAGAACGTTAATAAATTCTTGAATGACGCGCTTCCGCGTCGCGGGAAAGATTAAGGCGCGTGCGCTTCGACGACACTCTCGAAACGGTGCTCGCAGCCGATCTGGGTACCCCTTACGGGGTTCAGTCGGTGTGGCGCCAGCTCGTCGACCTGATCGGCCGGCGGCGTGTGCCGCCCGCCACGCGCGCGATGGCGACCCTTCGCGCGATCCGGGCGGACGTGCCGCCGCCGGTGCGCGCCGCCAGCGCGCGCGCGCTCGAATATGCCGATCCGCCGGCGATGCTCGTCCGCCTGTTCGCGCAGGACGACATTCCCATCGCGATCCCGGTGCTGCGCAGCGCGCGGCTGACGTCGTCCGAATGGATCCAGCTGCTCCCGGACCTGTCGCCGACGGCGCGAAGCGTGCTCCGCAATCGCCGCGATCTGGGCCCCGACGTGCGACGTGCGCTCGAGACTTTCGGGCCGGTCGACTTCGTGCTGCCCGACGATGCGACCAAAGGCGCGGATGCATCGACGGAAGTTGTGGATAGATCGGCCGGCCCGATTGCGGAACCGAGCCCCGACGCGCACAACCCGGGCATGGACCACAGCGACAGGATCACGGCCGCGGCTTCCGCCGCGACGCCGCCGCGACCGGTCGCACCGCCCGTCGACGGGGAGGATTCGGGCCCGTTCGAAATCGCCGAGGTCGTCGCGCGGATCGATGCGTTCTGGCGCCACCGCGAGGAAACGGGGCCGGTCGCGCCGCCCCCACCCCCGCGCGCCGAAGAGTTCCGGTTCGAGACCGACGAGAAGGGTGTGATCCGCTGGGTTGACGGAGTCAGCCGGGCGCCGGTGATCGGGCTGTCGCTGGATCTGGTCGGCGAGGGCGAGAGCTCGCAGGTCGACGGCATCGCCGCCGGCGCGTTCCGCCGGCGCGCGGGCTTCTCCACCGCGCGAATGCTGATCGAAGGCGGCGCCGATGCCGCGGGCGATTGGCTGATCTCTGCCGTTCCGGTCTTCGATCCGGCCAATGGGCGCTTCACCGGGTATCGCGGTACGGCGCGGCGGCCGCGCGCCGACGAACGGGCCGAACCTCCGCGCGTGGCAATGGGCTCGCCCGCCGAATCGCTACGCCAGCTGGTCCATGAGCTACGCACGCCGACCAACGCGATCGCCGGATTCGCCGAGATGATCGAGACGCAGATGCTCGGCGCGGTCTCCGACGTCTATCGGGCGCGTGCGCATGTCATCCGCAGCGAAGCGCGGGAGCTGCTCGGTGCGATCGACGATCTCGATCTCGCGGCGCGGATCGACAGCAGCGCGCTCGCCTTGACTCCGGACCGGGTCGCGCTGCGTCCGCTGCTCGCCGCGATCACTGAGGATCTCGCGCCGCTGCTCGAGTTGCGCGGCTCGATGATCGCGCTGCCGATCGATGACCTCGTCGTTGCTGGTGATCGCCGCGCGGTCGAGCGGCTGCTGTCACGCTTGATGGCCACTTTGGTCTCGGCGAGCGGCCCGGGCGAGCGCATCGGCGCAAAGATGGCACTCGAAAGCGATCAGCGCATTGCCGTGTCGATCGACCGGCCCAGGGCGCTTGCCGACTATCCGGGTGATTCGGTGCTCGGGATCGACGACGAGCGGGAGGATTCGACGCTGCTCGGCACCGGCTTCGCGCTGCGGCTGTCGCGCAATCTCGCCCGCGAGCTGGGCGGAAGCCTGGTGATCGGGCCGACGAGCTTGACTTTGCGCCTCCCTGCCGCCGAAACTAGCCAGATGGGGCAGGCGATCTGATCTGAACGTGGCGCAGCTGCATTTCGGCACCGGCTATCGCCCTTCGGCGCCCATGAATGGCACGTTCGTTCGATGGCCCGAAGGCTTCGGTACGCGCTTCACGCTCTTCGTCGATACCGAGGAGGAGTTCGACTGGAGCGCGCCGTTCAGCCGTGAGGCGAACGGCACCGGCCACATGGCGGCGATGCCCGAAGCGCATGCCCGCTTCGCGGCACATGGCGTGCCGCTGACCTGGCTCATCGACTATCCGATCGCGATCTGCCCGCGCGCCGTCGAGATCCTGCGGGGACTGATCGGCGACGGCCGCTCGACGATCGGCACCCAGTTGCACCCATGGGTCAACCCGCCCTTCGATGAGGAGCTCTCGGTACGCAACAGCTTCGCGGGCAATCTTGCCGGCGGGATCGAGGAGCGCAAGCTCGCCGCGCTGACGCAGGTGATCGCCGGCGCGTTCGGGGTTTCGCCGTCGATCTATCGTGCGGGACGTTACGGCATCGGTGCGGACAGCCTAGCCGCGCTCGTCCGGCTGGGATATCGCGCGGACACCTCGATGCGGTCTGGCTACGACTATTCGCGCGACGGTGGCCCAGATTTCTCCGCCATCCCCAATCATGCGTTCCGCACCGGGCCGGAGCGGTCGATCGTCGAACTTCCGCTGACCACCGTCTTCACCGGCGCGCTGCGCCGCGGCGGCGCGAAGTTCCACCGGCGGCTCGGTAGCGTGCCTCGCGGACGCGGAGCGGCGGCGCGGCTGGGCTTGCTGTCGCGCGTCGCGCTCACTCCCGAAGACATGCCGCTGGGCGAGGCGCTCGAAGCGGTGCGGATCGCGGTGGGGGAGGGCGTGCGGCTGCTCAATTTCAGCTTCCACTCGCCATCGATCGCGCCGGGGCACACGCCGTATGTCCGCGACGCCGCCGATCTTGCCGATTTCTGGCACTGGTGGGAGGCGATGTTTGCGCTGCTCGCACAACTCGGCGTCGTGCCCGCGTCGCTGGCCGAGATCCTCGACGCGGCTTGCGGCACAACCCCAACCTCCGCTACTGCCGCGGGCGCTGGGGGCCTGTAGCTCAATGGTTAGAGCTGGCCGCTCATAACGGCTAGGTTGCGGGTTCGAGTCCTGCCGGGCCCACCAGCATCTTCTCGGCTCTTCCCGCTTCGACTCCGGCTTCTCCCGCGAGCGGCATGGGGCTGCGTCGGGCTAACGAAGGCGCGCGCGATCTGGAATCCCCGCAATCGTCTGGGCACGCATCGAAAGCTTTGCGACGCAGCGGCTTGTGTCCCGGCGCGCTTGGCTCTAAGCGCCCGAAGCGTCGGGGAGTGGCGCAGTCCGGTAGCGCGCCTGCTTTGGGAGCAGGATGTCGCAGGTTCGAATCCTGTCTCCCCGACCATTCTCCTAAAACTGTCCGCAAGCGGCCATCGACAAGGCCGGCGCTATGTGTTGTTCTCCCCTTAGGGTTCCGAACGCGGAACGCAGCGGTGGGGAGCGCGAT
>JASLBO010000052.1 GCA_030146605.1 Sphingomonas sp.
AGGCAACAGAGTGGGGGCTCAATCAAAGGGAAGCCTATGAGGCGTATGATCTGTATCTAGCCAATGAGACGTCGAGCAGGGTTGATACGAATAAGCGAAAAGGCGAGGGGCGTCTGAGCGCAACCGGCATGGCGCCGTATACCATGATGACTATGGATATGCTGAGGTTGTACCAGAATGCCCATTACCGGGATCAGCTTAAAGGCAAAAACAAGAAGAAGAAAACGACGTCATCGACTCGTGCCTACGAGGCGCAGTTTATCGAGCATGCGCGGTCGCTTCCGTTCTCGATGGTCCGTGCATTCGGCTTGACGAGCAGTACTGGCGGCAGCGACGGATCGATGCTGGACGAGGTGAGCGGGTTTCTGGACGTCCAGACCCCGACGGGTTCCGATACGATCGGTCAGAACAAGGTGACCAGCGTCGTATACAAGCACTTCCAAAAGGCTATGGAGCTCCTCAATCAGGAGCTCGACGATCAGGAAGCGTTCGATCCTTCCTCGCCTGAATCCTTCAAGGCGCGGACGTTGCAGCACCTCGCCCAATTCGACTGGATGCCGGGAATGTTGGCCAATGAGCAGGCGCAGGCCCAGGAGGAAGGCGTGCACTGGCCGACATTGCAGCAAACGATCCAGAATCTGCGCAAGCTCTTGTTCAACCTCATCGAAAGAGATGCGCAATTGGTCGGCGGTGCGCTGGGCGGCGGCACAGACCCTGAAATGCTCAGGAAATTCGAATTGCTCGGTACGATGATCGGCCTGATGTACAAGTCGACGAAGCGCGCCATCCTGAGCTTGCAGATGATCGATCCCAAGGCGGATCTGGGCGAGCATCTCGATCGCCTGTCGCGGATCTTGCGCGCCGAGCGCCAGCTCAACGAAGCGATGCAGGCCTGGGGTCGATCGGGAACGACTTCGCGCCGACGTCAGGAACATCGGAATTTCAGCAAGGAACTCGAGAATTTGAAATAGCCACGCGCGCCCCGGCAGCGGGCGCGCGCTCAGGCTACCGCTTCGAGCAGGCCTTCGAACAGCCGGCGGCCGTCGGTGCCGCCGTGCGCGGCTTCGATGCGGCGCTCGGGGTGGGGCATCATGCCGAGCACGTTGCCGCTCGCGTTGAGCAGCCCGGCGATGTTTCGCGCCGAGCCGTTGACGTCCTCGGCATAGCGGAAGGCGACGCGGCCTTCGCCTTCGATCCGGTCGAGCGTCTCGGTGTCGGCGAAGTAATTGCCGTCGTGATGCGCGACCGGGACGGTGATCGTCTCGCCGCTCTCATAGCCGCTGGTGAAGAGCGTCTGGCTGTTGTCGACCGTCAGCGCGACGTTGCGGCAGACGAAGTTGAGCCCCGAATTGCGCATCAGCGCGCCGGGAAGCAGTCCGGCTTCGGTGAGGATCTGGAAGCCGTTGCAGATGCCGATCACCGGCACGCCGCGTGCCGCCGCCTCAACCACCGCGCGGACCACCGGCGAGCGTGCCGAGATCGCACCGCAGCGCAGATAATCGCCGTAGGAGAAGCCGCCGGGGAGGGCGATCAGGCCGATACCCGAAGGCAGCGCGCTTTCGCCGTGCCACACCATTTCGGGGGCGGTCCCGGTCACGTCTTCCAGCGCAGTCGCGATGTCGCGATCGCAATTGGAGCCGGGGAAGACGACGACCGCGGTCTTCATGCCCGCTCGATCCGGTAATTCTCGATCACCGTGTTGGCGAGCAGCTTGCGGCACATCTCGTCGAGGGCCTGGTCGCTGGTGTCGTCGGCGACTTCGAGTTCGAAGAGCTTGCCGGCGCGAACGTCTTCGACGCCGTCGAAGCCGAGGCCGGATAGAGCGTGCTGGATGGCCTTGCCCTGGGGGTCGAGCACGCCGTTCTTCAGGGTCACGATGATGCGGATCTTCATGGCCGCGCCTATGGCCCGGCCGGGCGAATCCCGCAATCGGAAATAGCGCGACCGAACCCGGGTTACTTGCCGCGGCGCTTGCGGTGGCTTTCGAGGTCGAGCACGGCCGATTCGGGGCCCTCGGGGAAGAGGCCAAGCCGGCGCGCGACTTCCTGATAGGCCTCGACTTCGCCGCCGAGATCGCGGCGGAAGCGATCCTTGTCGAGCTTTTCGTTGGTCACCATGTCCCACAAACGGCAGCCGTCGGGGCTGATCTCGTCCGCCAGGATGATCCGGGCATAGTCATTGTCCCAGATCCGGCCGAATTCGAGCTTGAAGTCGACCAGCCGGATGCCGATCCCGGCGAACAGTCCCGACAGGAAGTCGTTCACCCGGATCGCCATGTCGGCCATGTCGTGCAGTTCCTCCTGCGCCGCCCAGCCGAAGGCGAGGATGTGCTCGTCGGTGACCATCGGATCGCCGAGCGCATCGTCCTTGAAATAATATTCGACGATCGTGCGCGGCAGCGGCGTGCCTTCCTCGATGCCGAGGCGCTTGGCGAGGCTGCCGGCGACGACGTTGCGCACCACCACCTCGATCGGGACGATCTCTACCTGGCGGATCAATTGCTCGCGCATGTTGAGGCGGCGAATGAAGTGGGTCGGGATGCCGATCCCGCCGAGCAGGGTGAAGACATGCTCCGAAATACGGTTGTTGAGCACGCCCTTGCCGCTGATCGTGCCCTTTTTCTGCGCGTTGAACGCAGTCGCGTCATCCTTGAAATACTGGATCAGCGTGCCCGGCTCGGGACCCTCATAGAGGATCTTGGCCTTGCCTTCGTAGATCTGGCGGCGGCGTGCCATATCGGCCTGTACCCCTGAAAAGCATTGCCCCGGCGGCGCGGTAAGGACCGCACGGCAGCCGGGGCTGTGGAAGCCCGGCGCTATACTGGATGCCGTGTTGCGGCGCAATCACGCTTCGGCGGCGCCCGACTGTGCCAGTGCCGAACAAGGCGCCGCCGAAACATGCCGGATCGTGTCAGCCTTGTGCGATCGCCGCCCGCCGCCTGCGAAGCGTGCGCAGCGCGACCACCGGAAGCGCGAGAAGCACGAGCCACGGCAGCAGATAGATGGCCAGCGACAGGAGGACGCGCAGCCCGCCCTCGAACACCGCGCCCGAACCTTGCGCCGCTTCGCCGAGATAGGTGCCGAGCGCCTGCGACGATGCCGCGGGCACGATCGCGCCATAACGGATCTCGAACTCGGACATCGCCACGCGGCCCTTGAGCTCGCCGAGCCAGCCGCGCGCCTGATCGAGCTCTTCCTGCGCCTGGGTGACGCTGCGCTCGGCCTCGAGCAGGTCGGATACCCGGCCGTTGCGCTTGCGCAGCAGCTCGGTGAGCCGCGCGACGAGCAGTTCGCGCTGGCGAATGCGGGCTTCGGTGTCGACGATCTGCTTCGAGACTTCGTCGGTGGCGACCCTGGCGTTTTCGGCGCGGCCGCCGGCTTCGCGCACTTCATGGTCGAGCAGCACCTGGAAGCGCCGCGCTTCGGCCGCGGCGACGCGGAGCTTGAGCCTGGCGTTGCTCGATCGTTCCTCGCCGACGCCGCGTTCGAGCGCGAGCAGCTGGCAACGGGCGGGGCCCATCTCGTCGCACAGGTCGCGATGCGCATCCTGCGCGGCGGCGATCTTGTCGCCGGGAATCAGATAGGAAAGCGCGTAGGCGTAAGTCAGCCTGGGCAGCGAGATCGGGAGCTTCGGCGGGGTCTCGGGCGGACGGGGCGCGGATCCGGCGAGCTCGCTCTGCCGGGCGGATGCGGGGATATCGGCCGCCGACCCGGCAGGAACCTCGGTGACGATCGCTTCGCCGGCGGGCTGGCCGGCTTTGCCGGAATCGGCGCTCTCATTGGCAGAGCAGGCGGCGAGCGTCGCAGCGGCGGCGGCCAGGACGAGGTGTTTCGGGGCAATGACACGCATGGGCATATCTCCTGCGAAGGGAATGATATGCCATCACATGCATGGGAAAGCGTCAAGACACAATTTGGCCATAATGTGGGCGAAATTATGTCGGCGAATATTAGCCCCTGTTAATCAGAAGCTTAGCAACGCACACGTTCCCATGGTGCGTCATATTCGATCGCCACGAGCCGCTCGAACACATGCGCGAGCGATTTGAACAGGCGCGTAAGACCGGCGCTCACGGCGTGGTGGTGGTCGGCCCAGACGGTGCCTTCATAGTCGTTCGACACGGTGGCTTCTCCTCGACTTAATAGGGTCTTCATCAGTGGGGCTTGTGAAAAAGGCGAGCGGCAGCGAGCCGCTCGCAGTCGCCGCCGAGCGATTTTATCGGGAGCCGGCGGGGGTATCCTATGCGGTCAGCGGCCGGTGCTGGAGAGCTGGGCCGGGGCCGCGGCCTGCGCGAGAATGCGGCTGCGCTGCAGCTCGACACGGGCCTGGGTTTCGGCGCGGCAACGCTGCCCCGCCAGCGAGCGGGTGGCTTCGCCGATCTGCCGGGTCGGGCAGACCCTCTCTACTGCGCGGGCGATCCGGCGGTCGAGTTCGGCGCGGTCGGCGGCGCGCGACAGATTGAGGTCGGCATGGCGGACGTGGCGCGTCGCGGGGGCTTCGGCGGGGGCCGCCTGGGGGGCAGAAGCGGCGAGAAGTGCGAGGAAAGTCAGGGTGTTCAGCATGGCTCGGGTCCTTGTATCGTGCCATCTGCGGCAGCCCCGCTCATCTGCGCCTCCTGCTGCCGCCGCGCCAACAAATCGTTGGACATGCGTAATAAGCACAGCTTATATATCGGCATGCGTCAGATCCCGCCGCTCGCTGCCGTTCGTGTGTTCGAGGCTGCCGCCCGGCACTGCAATTTCACGCGCGCCGCCGAAGAGCTCGGCATGACGCAGGCCGCAGTCAGCTATCAGATCAAGCTGCTCGAGGAGCGGCTGGGCGCGGCGCTGTTCGCGCGCAATGGCCGCGCGGTGGTGCTCAGCGAGCTTGGCCGCCGGATCGCGCCGCAGATCACCGTCGCCTTCGAGACCCTGAGCGAGGCATTCGCGTCGGTGCGGATCGAGTCGGAAAGCGTGATCACGATCTCGGCGCCGCGGACATTGGCCACCAACTGGCTCGCGGCGCGGCTCGGATCGTTCCAGCTGCTGCGGCCGGAGCTTGCGGTGCGGCTGCTCGTCAGCGACGAAATGATCGACCTTCAGGCCGGTGACGCCGATGTCGCGCTGCGCGGGACCGCAGGGCCGATGCCCGGGCTGTGCGCCCATTTCCTGATGCGGATGCCGGTGACGCCGCTCGCCAACCCGGCGTTCCTGGCGAGGCACCCAAGGATCGAGACGCCGGCGGACCTGCTGCGGCTGCCGCGGATCTCGCCCGAGGATGATTGGTGGGATTTATGGTTCTGCTGCGCGCTGGGCGACGAAGTCGATCGCGGGCAGGCTTCGGGGATTCGCTTCGATTCGCAGGTGCTCGACGGCAATGCCGCGATCGCGGGGCACGGCGTCGCGATCCTCAGTCCGCCGATGTGGCAGCCGGCGATCGATGCGGGGCTGCTCGTCCAGCCGCTGCCGCATTATGCCCAGTATCGCAACAGCTTCTGGCTGATGTATCCCGAGAGCAAGCGCAACCTGCCCAAGATCCGGTTTTTCCGCGACTGGCTACTCGCCGAGGCGGCGGCGGCGGCGCGCGACGATCCGCTCGGCGCCTTCGCCGCGCCGGATACCGCGTGATGGGGAGGAACGCCTTGTGAACACCGGCTTGGCGTCGCGGGGTCCGGCCTGCTATCCGTTCACGCGATGACTCTCGACACCGCTCCGATCGATCCTACCGGCCCCACCGATGTTCCCTTCGACAGTGCGCTGTCGGAGCGGTATCTCGTCTATGCGCTGTCGACGATCACTGCGCGCTCG
>JASLBO010000076.1 GCA_030146605.1 Sphingomonas sp.
TCGGGCGGCGTGACGCTCGACGACGTGATCTTCCATGTCGGCCAGGAGGAATTGCCGTTCGGCGGCATCGGCCCCTCGGGCACCGGTGCCTATCACGGAGAGGCGGGCTTCCGCACCTTCAGCCATGCGCGCAGCATCTACAAGCAGGCGCGATTGGACGTCGCCAAGCTCGCGGGGATGAAGCCGCCTTATGGCAAGGCGACCTGGGCGACGATCAGGCGGCAGATGAAGGGATAGGGTGGAACCCGACCCTCACTAATCCTCCCCCGCAAAGGGGAGGTGGCAGGCGCAGCCTGACGGAGGGGGAGGAAGCACGACGGTGAGTGGTTCGCTTACCTCCCCCTCCGTCGCCTTCGGCGCCACCTCCCGCTGGCGGGGGAGGATTGGATCGAAGCCAAAAAAAAGGCCGCCCCGGAGGGCGGCCGTTTGAAAGTTTTAGGAGAGGATGCCTGAAAGGCCTGATCCTTCTGCACCGCAGCGGGTATTGCTGCAAGTGCGAAATGATACCGGTACCATTGCACAAAATGCAACCGTACAGCGTTGTCACTTGCAGTGTGCGAATGTTGGCAGCACGGTGGCTCCATGCCCAGGTCCCTGAAGCTCGATAATTTTCTGCCTTATCGGCTCTCGATCGCGTCCAACACCGTGTCGGACACGGTGGCCAGCGCTTATCGTACCCTGTTCGGGCTGCGCATTCCCGAATGGCGGCTGGTTGCGGTGCTCGCCGAGGGCGGCGCGATGAGCCAGCAGGCTCTGTGCGGGCGGACGCGGATGGATAAGGTGACCGTCAGCCGCGCGGCGATCGCGCTCGCCGAACGCGGACTGATCCAGCGCGGCGCCAATCCCGACGACCAGCGCTCGCACTTGCTCACGCTGTCGCAGGAGGGCTGGGCGCTCTACGATCAGGTCGCCCCCAAGGCGCTCGAGTTCGAGCGGCGGATCTTCGAGACGCTCTCGGATGAAGAGCGCGAGCAATTGCGCGCGATGCTCGCGCGGATCGAAGCCGCGGCGACTGCGCTCGATCGCGGGGTTGATTAGCGGCGCTTCGCCCGATAGGTCGCGCATGCCCTCCCCAGGCGTCGTACGATGCATGCCAAGGGAGTTTCTATGTCCTGTTATGTCGATCGCGCCGGATTGAAGGTCGACGAAGTGCTCGCGCGCTTCGTCGAGACGCGGGTGTTGCCGGAACTGGCGATCGAGGCAGGGGCGTTCTGGGCTGGTGCGGCGGACATCTTCGCGCGCTTCGCGCCCGAAAATCGCGCGCTACTCGCCACGCGCGATGCACTGCAGGCCCGGATCGACGCGTGGTGCGAAGCGACTCCGGATCGTGCCGCCGATCCCGCCGCGCAGGAGGCGTTCCTGCGCGAGATCGGCTATCTCGTGCCCGAGCCGGCGCCGTTCACGATCGGCACGACCAATGTCGATGCCGAGATCGCCACGATGGCGGGGCCGCAGCTCGTGGTGCCCGCGCTCAACGCACGCTTCGTGCTCAACGCCGCCAATGCGCGCTGGGGAAGCCTGTACGACGCGCTCTACGGCACCGACGCGCTGCCGGGCGCGGCGAAACCCGGCGGCTATGATCGCGAGCGCGGCGCGCAGGTGATCGCCTGGGCCAAGGCATTCCTTGATGAAACGGTGCCGCTCGCCAGTGGCAGCTGGGCCGATCTGGCGGGGGAGCCGGTGCTCCGCGATCCGGCGCAGCAGATCGCGCCGTGGCGCTTTCGGCATAGCGGACTGCACATCGAAGTGCTGGTCGACCGCGCGCACCCGATCGGGCGCGACGATCCGGCAGGGATCGCCGATGTCCTGCTCGAGGCGGCGCTGACCACGATCGTCGATCTCGAGGATTCGATCGCCGCGGTCGATGCCGAGGACAAGGTCGCGGCCTATGCCAATTGGCTCGGGCTGATGCGCGGCGATCTCGAGGAGCGGTTCGAGAAAGGCGGCGAGACCGTCATTCGAAAGCTGAATCCCGATCGCGGCGACCTGCCTGGCCGCGCGCTGCTGTTCGTCCGCAATGTCGGGCATCTGATGACCACGCCCGCCGTGCTGCTGGACGACCGACAGGAGGCGCCCGAGGGCATTCTCGACGCGATCGTCACCAGCCTGATCGCGCTGTACGACCTGCGCGGGCTGGGCAGGCATCGCAACAGCCGCGCCGGATCGATCTACATCGTCAAGCCCAAGATGCACGGGCCGGAGGAATGCGGCTTCACCGACCGGCTTTTCGATGCGGTCGAGGATCTGCTCGGCCTGGCGCGGCACACGATCAAGGTCGGCGTGATGGACGAGGAGCGGCGGACCTCGGCCAATCTCGCGGCGTGCATCCATGCGGTGAAGGACCGTATCGCCTTCATCAACACCGGCTTCCTCGATCGCACCGGCGACGAGATCCATACCAGCATGCGCGCCGGGGCGATGGTCCCCAAGAGCGAGATGAAGGCGTCGTCGTGGATCAAGGCCTATGAGGACCGCAATGTCCGCATCGGCCTTGCCTGCGGGCTTTCGGGCAAGGCGCAGATCGGCAAGGGCATGTGGGCGGCGCCCGACCGGATGGCCGACATGCTCGCCCAGAAGGGCGCGCATCCGGAAGCGGGGGCGAACACGGCCTGGGTGCCGTCGCCCACCGCCGCGACGCTCCACGCGCTGCACTATCACCGCACCGACGTGTTCGCCCGCCAGCGCGCAATCGCGACCGAGCCGGTGCCCGGGCTGGCGCCGCTGCTGACGATCCCGGTGGCGCCGGGCCGCAACTGGTCTCCGGAGGAAGTCGCGCGCGAGCTCGACAACAATGCGCAGGGCATTCTCGGCTATGTCGTGCGCTGGATCGATCAGGGCGTCGGCTGTTCGAAGGTGCCCGACCTGCACGATATCGGGTTGATGGAAGATCGCGCGACACTGCGCATCTCGTCGCAGCATATCGCCAATTGGCTGCTCCACGGCGTGGCGAGCACGCAGGACGTCGAGGCCGCGCTCCGGCGCATGGCGGCGAAGGTCGATGCGCAGAATGCGGGCGATCCGCTTTATCGCCTGATGGCCGGCCGCGAGGCGGAAAGCCTTGCCTTCGCGGCGGCGCGCGCGCTGATTTTTGAGGGCGTGGACCAGCCGGGCGGCTATACCGAACCGCTGCTCCACCGCTTCCGGGCGCGGGTAAAATTGGGCTAGGTGCTGAATTTACTGGCGAATCACACGCGGGCGGAGCCAAAGGTCGCATGGGTCGTTACGGAAGCGAGAGGGCCGAGGTTCGCGGCTCCCGAGGAGGCGCGTGCGCAAAGGGGTGAAAGCGGTCTGGATTGCCGCGCTGGCGGGGGGTGCGCTCCTGCCGGGCATTGCGTGCGCGCAGGTTTCTGATCCCAAACCGGGCCAGGGTGCGCCGGCGGTGCTGCCCAATCCCGATCCCGTCGAGACCGCGCCGCAGGACGAGACGATCGTCCCGGATGCCGAGTTCGAAGCGGCGCTCCCCAGATTGAGCGACGACATCAACGCTCCGCTCGAGCCGATCCAGGATTTCGGCAAGCCGCCGGTGACGCAGCCGGCCAGCCCGGCCGCGGTGGCCAACCAGATCGAGAGCTTTCCGCCGCCCGCCGCCGAAGATCCCGCGCTCGCCGAGCCGCTGATCCCGCTCGCCCAGTTCAGGGTGGAGCCGGTCAAGATCGAAGGTCTGGACGACGAGAAGGTCGCCTCGATCCGCTATACGACCGTGGTCGAGGGGCTCGACAAGATCGGGCTCGAGGATCGCTTCCGCGGCCTTTCGGCGCTCGAGGACGGCGACGGCAAGGCGGCGAACGCGACGATGGTCGCGGCGCGCGCGCGCGAGGACGAGCTGCTGGCGGTGCGGCTGATGCAGTCGCTCGGTTATTATGACGGCACCGCGGTCTCGACGCTCGAGCAGAGCCCGCGGAACTCGGGCAATGTCCGGGCGACGATCACCGCGACGCCGGGAAATCTCTATCGGCTGGGCGAGGTCAGGATCGTCGGCGATCCCACGGTTCCGGTCGGGCTGCTCGACAAGGAGCTCAACCTCAACCCCGGCGATCCGATCCAGGCCGAGCGCGTGCAGGGTGCCGAGGCGAATGTAAGCCTGCGGCTTCCGCAACAGGGGTATCCCTTCATCAAGCTGGGCGAGCGCGACATCCTGCTCGACGAGGAGACCCAGCGCGGCGATTACACCCTGC
>JASLBO010000103.1 GCA_030146605.1 Sphingomonas sp.
TTTCGACGTCGCCGACGCTGTTCAGCACCGAGCCGAACCCCGCGTTGAACACCGGATCGTCCTCCAGCCGACGCACCGCCGCCTCGGCTGCAAGGACAGCACTGCCGCCGTTACGCAGCACCAATGCGCCTGCGTTCGCTGCGGCGAGGCATCCGTGCCGGTTGCGCTCGAACCGTTCGGGATCGATCGTCTTGGCACCGCCATGGACGATCAGAGCCCAGCGCGCTTCCTTGTCAGGCATGGGCATGCATCTTCGTGGCTGCCGTCCGGGGCTCGGGCTGATACTCCAGAATCTGCTTCCAGACCGAGTCGATCGCGCTCGGCATCATCACGATCAGATCGCCCTGCCGGCCCATCCGAAGCGTCGTCTCCACCGCTTCCGCCTCATCGAGGATCCGGTGCACCCGGTCTCCGCCCATGCCGGCGAGCATCGCGCCGTGAGACATCAGCCCGTTGGTTTCGCCCGCGGGCCTCCCTCGCCCGTCGGGGGCCTCGCGAAACATGATGGTGTCGAACAGCCCCCCGGCGATCCGCCCCATCTCGACAATGTCCTCGTCGCGGCGGTCGCCAGGGATGCTCACCATCCCGATCACCCGGTGATAGCGGGGCCGCATCCGATCGATCACCTGGCCGAGCGCCATGAGGCCGGCCGGGTTGTGCGCGTAATCGAGGATGAAGCGCATGCCGTGGGCGTCGTGGATGTTCAGGCGGCCGGGCGAATCTTCGAAGGACGAACTGAACGCCGAGAGCCCCTCGCGGATCACGGTCAGCGGGACCCGGTGCGCCGCGCACATCGCCACAGTGGCGAGCGCATTGGCGATGTTGAACTCGGCGATCCCGCCGAGCGTCGCCGGGATATCGGCGGCCGGCATCAGCTCGACCCGCTCGCCGCCACGATGGATCACGATCGTGCCGCCATGGCGTCCCGGCTCGCGCACCACCGCCATGCCGCGAGTTATATGGGCACGCAGCGCATCGGACATCGAGGCACCGCCCTCCATCGAGAACCAGACGACCTCGCCGCCGGCATGTCTCGCCACCCGATGGCACATCGGATCGTCGGCATTGAGGATCGAATGCCCGCGGCGCGCGACGCTTTCGACGACCACGCCTTTGACATCGGCCAGTTCCTCGACCGTCTCGATGCCCTTGAGGCCAAGATGGTCCGCGGTCACGTTTAGCACCGCGCCGATATCGGCGGTGTCGAACCCAAGGCCCTCGCGAAGGATACCGCCGCGCGCAGTCTCGAGCACCGCCACGTCGACCTTGGGGTTACGGAGCACCGTCCGCGCGCTTTTCGGCCCGCTGGCGTCAGCCTCCATCAGCAAATGGCCGTTGAAATAGATCCCGGTGGTGGTCGCCATGCCGACGCCGAGCCCCTGCTGGCAAAGCACCCGCGCGACCATGCGTGCGGTGGTCGACTTGCCGTTGGTCCCGGTGATGGCGAAAATCGGGATGCGGCTCCGGCTGCGGCGCGGAAAGAGCGCATTGATCACCGGAGTAGCGACATCGCGCGGCGTACCGCTCGAAGGCTGGAGGTGCATGCGGAAACCCGGTGCCGCATTGACCTCGACGATCCCCCCGCCGGTTTCGCGTACCGGCCGTCGGATGTCGGGCGAAAGGAAGTCGATCCCGCACACGTCGAGGCCGACCACCGCAGCCGCCTGTTCGGCCACGCTGACATTGTACGGATGGATGACGTCGGTGCGATCCACGGCAGTGCCGCCGGTCGACAGGTTCGCGGTATCGCGCAGCCGGACCACTTCTCCGGCCATCGGGACGGCGTTCAGCGTCTTTCCGGCTTTGGCGAGGCGAGTCGTCATCGCTTCATCGGCGACGATGCGGGTCAGCACGTTCTCATGGCCGGCGCCGCGGCGCGGATCGGCGTTGAGGTCGTCGATCAGCTGCTGGATCGAATGGAAGCCGTCGCCGGTCACCTGTGCGGGAACGCGCTCGGCGACGGCTACGACCTTTCCGCCTACAACGAGGATGCGATGGTCGTTGCCGGGCACCTGCTGCTCGACGATCACGCGCCGGCTATGCTGCGATGCACGCCCGAACGCGGCGCGCACGCCCTCGTCGGTGAGGATGTCGGTGGTGACACCGCGGCCATGATTGCCGTCGAGCGGCTTGACCACGACCGGCCAGCGCAGCCGTCGCGCTTCTGCCACGGCGTCTTCTTCGGTGCGGACCACGGCGCCGCGCGGCACCGACAGCCCGGTGTCGGCGAGAAGCTGTTTGGTGAGGTTCTTGTCGCCGGCAACGTCGACTGCGATCTGCGAGGTGTCGCCGGTGATGCTCGCGCGGATGCGCTTCTGCCGGCTGCCGTATCCGAACTGGATCAGGCTGTAATCGTTGAGCCGCACCACCGGAATGCCGCGACGTCTGGCAGCTTCGACGAGCGCGCGGGTAGTGGGACCCAGCGCGTTCGCGCGCAGCGTCTGCTTGAGCTGGGCGGTGATCGCGGTCACATCCTGCGGATCGGGGATCGCGTCGCCCGGCAGCAATCGCATATTCTCGACCGTGCCCAGCGTCTCGGGCAGCAGCGACGCGACAAGGCGGATTGCATGCGCGCCTGCGGCGAGGCCGGCGGCCTCATCGCGATAGGCGTAGAGGATATTGTACACTCCCGGACGCCGCTTGACCGAGCGGGTCTTGCCGCGCGTAACCTCGCTGCCGGCCAGCATCTGCAGTTCGAGTGCGACATGCTCGATGACATGCCCGAGCCAGGTGCCCTCCTGAAGCCGGCGGACGAGGCCGCCTGGCTGCTGATAGCTGCAGCCATGATTGGCCAGCCCCGGGAGCAGCGCCAGCAGCCGCGCGGAGAAATCGGGGAGCCGATTGGTCGGCCAGTTTTCGAGTTCGCCAAGATCGACCTGGATCCGGATCATCGGCCGCGCACTGTAAAGGTGCGGTCCGCGATACACCGCCCGCTCGAGCACCTGCATCCCGCGCACGCCGGCGGCGTCGGGGCGGGAAATCCCTGCCCGCTGCTCTGACGCTGTCATAGACTTCCCCTCGACGACGCCAGGGATCGGCGCCGCGCGCTGACCTAACGACCCGAGCCGGCCTGCGTTCCCGCCCGAACGTCGCCAAACACTTGATAATTGCAGGTTAATCTGCTTGCCCGGTGGGCCTCCGCATCAACGCGAATTTCGGCACCGGCAAGCGCATGGCGATCCCATACGGAGCCGGTGCGCACAAATGCGGTCGTGCGGCCGTCTCGCCTGTTCAAGAGCGTCCCGCGGTTCATCATGAGCACCGGCGTGACGATGGGCCGAGCCTATGCGATGTATAATCCGCTCCGCGTCTTCGTCGCCCTGGGGCTGCTGTCGGGATTGATCGGCCTCGGCCCGGTGGCGCGCTTCATCTATTTCTTCGCGAATGCGGATGTCGGGGCGGATGGCGAGGTCAAGCTCAATGATTGCGTTCGATCGACGCGAGCTAAATGGCACCCTTCGGGACCGATCCCTGCCCCAACAGCTTCGAGGACCGGCCCTCCATTGAGTGGCTACTACAGGCCCTCCAAGGCTTCTCTCCGCGGCACGCATGCGCCCGGCTGCAGGCGGCCCGATCGATCGAGGCTGTCTGATCCTCGATCGGCCCGGTTGCAGAACTCCTGCAGTTTCTTAGCGCGGGTTACGGGAGTTTCGGCGAGCCCTCTGGAGGACGTGAAGACCTGCCCAGCGGCTAGTGGGCCGCGAGCCGACCGACAGCTCCCGGGAGGGCTCATCGCGAAAGCGGACATCATCGCGGTCTATGAACGGACGACCTGAACTGAGCCGCTAACGGTGCGGCAGCTTAGGTGTCCGCGCGCAACAACACTATGTGCGGTCGCCATTGGTGCCTGTGAATCCGTGCGGGTCGCACCTTCACTTCCGGTAGCAGGGGGACGAGGACCGCCGCTCTATTTAAGATCGGCTGCGACCTCGCTGATGAGACTGCGCAGCCAGCGGTGCGCGGGATCATGACGATAGCGGACATGCCAGGCCATTTGCACCGGAAAGGTCCCCAGATCCACCGGCGCCGCGAGAACCTTCAGCCTGGGATCAGCTGCCAGGCGGCGGCAGATCAGCGACGGCAGCGTCGCGCAATAATCGGTGACCGCGACCATCTCCGCCACGGCGAAGAAGTTGGTGACGGAGATCGCCACGTCGCGCTTGAGCTGCTGCTGCGCCAGCGCCTGAAATAGCCCGGCACGCATGCGGCCAGGCGGCACGATGTTGACGTGCTTCATCCCTTCGAACTGGTCGCGGGTGATCGTGCCCCCCACCTCCGGATGATCCGCCCTTACGACGCAGGCCAGCCCCTCGTTCATCACGTGCTGGACGACGAGGTTGTCAGGCGGATCGACGACGCGACCGAGCACCAGCGCCGTCGTACCGGACACGACTCCGGTCTCCACCAGATCGTTGCCGTAGGGAGTCAGGCGCAGCTTGATGCCAGGTGCCGCCTTCTGCAGCCGCGCCACCACCGCAGGCACGAGCACGAACTCGACATATCCATTGGGCGCGATGGTCATCAGGCGCTCGGCAGTTGCGGGATCGAACTCCTGCTGGCCGAGCACCGCATCATCGAGCCGGGCCAGTGCTTCGGCAATGGATGGCGCCAGTTCCAGCGCGATCGGCGTCGGCTGAATCCCGTAGCGCTCGCGGATGAAGAGCTGGTCTTGCAGCACTAGTCGCAAGCGCGCGAGCGCATTGGACAACGCCGGCTGCGTCATTCCCATCCGCTCCGCCGCGCGGGTGACGCTGCGCTCTTCCATTAACATCACGAAGATCGGCAGCAGGTTCAGATCGTAGCGCATCCAGCAATATCGCCAACAGCATATCTGAAATCAATAAGATAAACTTCTTGAATATGTACATCAGGGCCATCTTGCACCTGCCGCAGCGGTTGCGGCGCACCGCACGAAAGGCTCCACCATGACCAAGGCAACCGTCCTTATCCTCGGCTCCAACGCGACGCAGATCGAGCTGCGCGGCGGCGGCAGCGCCACGATCGGCCAGTATCTCAATGAGACGGTGGTGCCCACGCTGGCGCTGGTCAACGCCGGCTACGACGTTGCGCTAGCCACGCCCGATGGCACCAAGCCGATCATCGACGCCGTATCGGATACGGTCGACCATTTCGGCGGCGACCAGGTGGCTTATGACCGTGCACGCCGCTTCTTCGCCGATGCTCCCCAGATGAACGACGTGCAGACCCTGCGCGGGGTGATCGAAGGCGGGTTGGACCAGTTCGCCGGCGTGTTCGTCCCCGGCGGTCACGCACCCGCTGTCGACCTGATGCAGGACGGCGATGTCGGCACCATCCTGCGCCACTTCCACGAAGCCGGGAAGCCGACGGCGCTGCTCTGCCACGGTCCGGTCGCTATCTTGGCCGCGCTGCCCGAGGCACAGGCCTATCGCGCGGCGCTGGTCGCCGGCGACACCGAGAAGGCCGCTGCGCTCGGACGGGACTGGATCTATGCCGGCTACGGCATGACCGTGTTCTCGGCGAGCGAGGAGAAGATCGCCGAGGAACATCTGCTCAACGGCGAACTCTATTTCGACATGGAGCACGCTCTGCGAACGGCGGGTGGCGACGTGTCGGTCACGGCGAGCAACTTCGCGCCGCACGTAGTGGTCGATCGCGAACTGATCACCGGCCAGAACCCGTCCTCGGACCATTCGCTCGCCGCGGCGCTGATCGACGCGCTCGGTCGCGCGCGCGCCAAGGCGTGAGCACCCGCATGACCGGTGGAGCGCTTCGCCTGCGCTCCACCGCCCCCACCCTGCCCCGGAAGGACATCACCATGTCCATGCAAGTGAAGACCGTCGCGATGCTCACCGCGCATGCCGGCAAGGCTGCTCAACTCCGCCAGCTCCTCGATGCCATGCTCGCGCCCAGCCGCGCCGAGCCTGGCAACCTGCGCTACGACCTCTGGCAGGACCGCGACGACCCCGCTCGCTTCGTTCTCGACGAGTTGTATGTCGATGCGAATGCCGTCGCCGCACACCGCGCCAGCCCGCACTTCCAGGCCTATGCGTCGAAGATCGCCGATCTCGCCGAGCGGACTGCGATCCTGCTCACCCCCGTCGCCGTCGACTGACCGCTTTGCCTTCCCCGGAGAAACATCATGACTCGCACGCTTGCCAAATTGTTCGCTCTCGCGCCAAGCCGCTCGTGCCGGACGATCATTTCGCGCCCGGCAGCTTTATTCCCAGCAGTATCAGTCGGTCGCCGGTAATCCCGAACCAGTGCGGCACGCCTGCGGGGATCAGGATGACGTCGCCCGGACCCAGCGTTCGCGTCGTGCCGTTCTCGATCCGGCTCCCTTCCACCAGGCTGGAATTGCTGGTCTTGGTATCGGCCATGGTGCCGCCGGAGACCAGCGTGCCCGCGCCTTCCAGCACGATCGCATATTCCGCCTCGGCGGGGTGAACCGCGGGGCGGCCGGACTTCTTCCATATCTCGATCGCGGCCACGGTCTTGCCGTCGCGAACCAGAGGGCGCCACATGAACCCCTGCTCTGGCTTCATCGTGGCGAGCATCGCCTGAATCTGGGTCCGCACTTCCGCTCCGCCGGCAAAACTCGTCGGGTCGCCGGTTTCGGGCTTGCTCGTCTGCGCGGAGGCCCCGGTGATGCCGACCGACAGGGCAAGCAGCAAAGACGCCTGAGAGCGTGTGAAGGCTTTGGCAATCGTCTTCACTGCAACTCTCTCCGGTCTGTATTGGCTTATGATCGCTCGCCCATGGGCAGGTTGTCAAAAGTGTTATTCACACCATCCCTGGCCAGTGCCCGGGGGAACGCGAGGCGACCTTGAGCGCAGCAACGGCGTCGCGGTGCCCGCTCTCCAGTTCGGCGACGGGAAGATCCCGGCCTTCACCGATCAGGCTGGCGATGAGGCCCGCGCCGTTGCCGTCGGCAAGTTGGAACACAATCAAGGGATGGCACTGGCCCTCCCGCCCGGGCCGCCTTCCGCTCGGCGAAAAGCTCGGAAAGCGCTTGCGACGCCGCGATCGCCTTCGGGAAGCCGGCGGTAACGGTCGTCAGATAGACGACCTCCTTGAGCTGCTCCTCCGTCACCCCGACGTTGAGCGCATAGCCAGCATGGACCTTCAGGAATATTGGCTCGCCGAGCGCCGCGAATGCCGCCGCCGCGGCAAGCTGCCGGGTCCTGTTGTCGAGGGCCGGCCGGGACCAGACGTCACCAAGGGCATACGCCTCCGTTGCCTCCGCCAGGAACGGAAATTCCTTGCGCATGCGTTCGAGCACCGGTTGGGGAGTGCCGCCGTTGAGGCTCCGG
>JASLBO010000104.1 GCA_030146605.1 Sphingomonas sp.
GGCTTCATGGAGCCACTGGAGTCCACCAGCATCCACCTCATCCAGTCCGCGGTCACCAGGCTGATGGCCATGTTCCCCGATACGGGCTTCGCCCAGGCGGACATCGACCAGTATAATCGCGCAACTGCCGTGGAATATGAGCGCATCCGCGACTTCCTGATCCTGCATTACCACATCAACGAGCGGAACGATTCGCCGTTTTGGCAGGAATGCCGAACAATGGCGGTTCCCGACACCCTCGCGCACAAGATCGAACTATATCGCAGCCGCGGCCGCTTTTTCCGCCTGGAGGACGAGCTGTTCACTGCGACGAGCTGGCAAGCGGTATTCGAAGGCCAGGGCGTGGTGCCACAGGGTTACGACACCATGGCCGACGACGTGCCCTTCGAGAAGCTGCGCTCCACGCTGGAACGCATGCGCGAAACGATCAGCCGCGGGGCCGAGGCCATGCCTAGCCATGCCGACTTCATCGCGCGGCATTGCGCCGCCGACACCCGGACCTGACAGGATATGAACCTCAGCCGCGCTTTCGCCGCAGCCCTCACCTTGTCGACACTTGGCGCCGCACCCCCGCCTGACCCCGGTGCGCTACGGTTGGAAGAACGTTTCGGTTGGCGGCGGCGGGTTTGCGCCCGGCATCGTCTTCAGCCGGGCAGCGCCGGGAATCGCCTATCTGCGGACCGATATGGGCGGCGCCTATCGCTGGGAGGACCGCGTCGGCCGCTGGAAGCCGCTGATGGACGGCTTCGCGGAGGGCAGCTTCTATGGAGTCGAGAGCATCGCGCCTGATCCGGTTCGTCCGGACCGCGTCTACGCCGCGGTGGGCATGCATGCCGGCGGCGCTTCCGCGATCCTGCGCTCTGACGATCGCGGCACCGCATGGACGACATACCCCGTCCCATTTCGCATGGGCGGCAATGAGGACGGCCGCGGCCTTGGCGAACGGCTCGCCGTCGACCCGCATCATCCATCCAGGCTGTTCTTCGGCTCACGCCATGACGGTCTGTGGCGAAGCGACGATGCCGGCGCGCACTGGTCTCGCGCGGTCGACTTTTCCTATGCCGGGGCCGGAGCGCCTGCCCGCCGCACCACGCACGCCGGCATCGGCTTTGTCCTGTTCGATCACCGCCCCGGCTCCGCTCGCGTCTTCGCCGCCGTCGCCGACAAGGGCGTCCAGGGGCTCTTTCGGTCCACAGATTCCGGTCGCAGCTGGATGAGGGTCGCGGGAGGGCCGCCCGACCTGGTCCCCATCAAGGCCGCCATGGACGGATCCGGCACGCTCTACGTGACCTATGCCGACGGGATCGGCCCCAACGGGGTCCTGCGCGGGGCAGTCTGGTCGCTGGGCGCCCGGGGCGGCCTGCGTGACATAACCCCGCAAAAGGGCCCGGGGGCACCGCAGGGCGGCTATATCGGCGTGGCTGCCGACCCGGGTGTCGCGGGAACCGTCTATGTGTCGACCTTCAATCGGTGGAAGCCCGAAGACACCCTGTGGCGCTCAATCGACGGCGGGGCGCATTGGACCGATCTCGGCCCGCGCAGCCACCGCGACACCCGCGTCAGCCCCTTCCTCAACTGGGGCAATCGCGAAGCCGAGTTCGGCCACTGGATCGCCGGCCTTGCGCTCGATCCGTTCGCATCGTCGCGGTTGGCCTACACCACGGGCGCCACGGTGTACGTCACGAGAGATGCCCCGCGCCGTCAGTTGAACTGGACGCCGTGGGTGCAAGGGATCGAACAGACCGCGATCATCACACTCATCAGCCCGCCCGGGGGGGCGCATCTCATCACCGGCTTCGGCGACCTGGGCGGCTTCGTCCATGACAACCTCAACAAGTCGCCGCCGGGCATGCACCTCAACCCGCGCAATACGAATACCAACACGCTCGATTATGCCGGAAAGGTGCCGCTCGTGCTAACGCGAAGCGGCAATGTTCACGCCAATGAGCGTAACGAGGCTGGCCTTGGCTGGTCGACCGACGGAGGGCATCGCTGGTCTCCGCTGCGTACGCCGTACTGGCGCGGCGACGGCAGTTCGCTGGAGGAGAATGGCCGGGCACCCATCAGCGTCTCGGCGGACGGCGCGCGCTTCCATGTCAGCGCAGAACGCCCGCTCCTGACCAGCGACCGGGGCACGCATTGGACCGAGATCAAAGGCCTTCCCGGAAACGCACGCATCACTGCGGACAAGGTTGACCCGAGCCGCGCGTGGGCGATCGATCATGATGCGAACCAGCTGCTACGTAGCATCGACGGCGGCCTGCACTTCGCGGCGGTGCCGGCCCGCGGCGCCTGCTCCGATATGCGCGCTGCCCGGCCGCACAACCGGGAGAGCCAGGCGGCTTTGGTCGCCTCGCCTTTTGCCGCGGGGGATTTGTTCCTCCACTGCGCCGGCGCGCTTTATCGCAGCACGGACGGGGGCGATCGCTTCTCGCGCATCTCGTCCGACCACGACATCGCCTTGTTCGGACTTGGCATGGGCACGTCCGTGAACCAGCCGGCCGTCTACACTGTGGCCGCACGCAGCGGCGCGACAGCGATTTGGCGCAGCCTCGATGGCGGCAGGAACTGGCGTCGAATCAACGACAATGCGCATCGATGGGGCAATCGCTTCCGTGTAATCTCGGGCGATCCGCGCGTGTTCGGCCGCGTCTATCTGGGCACCGACGGGCGCGGCGTTATCTATGGGGACGCCGTGCCCTGACCCCAAGGGCTCAGGCCGCAGCCGCCGGGGGCGCAGGATGCCAGGTGTGCGCGGCGATCGACGCGGCCTTCATCTCGATCGAGAATCCCGGCGCCTCGGGCGCTCTGTATGCGCCGCCCCGCACCACGCACGGTTCCATGAAATGCTCATGGAGGTGATCGACATATTCGGCAACGCGGCCCTCGGTGGTGCCGGAAAAGCACAAATAGTCGATCATAGACAGGTGCTGCACATATTCGCACAGCCCAACACCGCCGGCATGCGGGCAGACCGCCAGGCCGTACTTCGCCGCCATCAGCAGCACCGCCAGAATCTCATTGACACCGCCAAGCCGGCAGGCGTCGATCTGCACCACATCGATGGCCTCGCGCATGATGAACTGTTTGAACAAAACGCGGTTCTGGCACATCTCGCCGGTCGCGACTTGCACCGGGTGCACGGCGCTGCGGATCTTGCGGTGTCCCTCGACATCATCCGGGCTGGTGGGTTCCTCGATGAACCACGGCTCGGCAAAGGCGAGCGCGCGGACATGGTCTATCGCATCGCTGACTTCCCACACCTGGTTCGCGTCGATCATCAGCTTGCGATCGGGGCCGATCGCGGCGCGGGCGATCCCGACGCGCCGGATGTCGTCCTCGAGCGAATGCCCGACCTTGAGCTTCACATGGTTGAAACCGTCGGCTACCGCCTCGTGGCACAGCCGCTCCAGTTTCTCGTCCGAATAGCCGAGCCAGCCCGCCGACGTGGTATAGCAGGGATAGCCCTCCGCCTCGAGCGCGGCAAAACGTTCTACCTTGCCCCGCATCCGCCGGGTCAGCAGCGCGACTGCCTCTTCGGGCGTGATGCAATCGGTGATGTACCTGAAGTCGATCAGCCGGACGATCTCCTCCGGCGTCATCTCACCGATCAGCCGCCACAAGGGCTTGCCTTCCGCCTTTGCCCACAGGTCCCAAACCGCGTTCACGACCGCCCCGGTGGCAAGGTGGATCACTCCCTTCTCCGGCCCGATCCAGCGCAGCTGGCTATCGCCGGTGACATGCCGCCAGAAGCGGCCGGCATCCTCCTTGATCCAGTCGAGTTCCAGTCCCTCCACCAGCGGCGCAAGCGCCTCGATCGCCGCACAGCATATATCATTGCCGCGCCCGATGGTGAAGGTCAGCCCATGACCCTCCAGCTCCGGCCGATCGGTTTCGAGGATGCAATATGCGGCAGAATAATCTGGGTCCGGGTTCATCGCATCCGATCCGTCGAGAAGCAGCGACGTACGGAAACGAATGTCGACCACTCGAAGTCTGGTGATCCGAATCATAGCGGACGGGCGGCCTTGTTCGGAACATGGGCGGTCTGCTGCATCGACTGGTTGCCCTCTCACGGGCCGCTGCCTAGGCGCGGCGTCTGTATCAGGCCCGCCTTCGTTCGTAGGCGCCGTTCATTTTCATATGTGTCATGAGCGGCTGGTGCAAGGCCGCCGATGTGCTACCGCACGGATACCAGACCATATGCACGGCAGATGAGGAGAGTGCGGTGCCGCTGGAGTCTTTTGAATGATGCGGGAACGTATCTGCTACGCGCTCGATTTGCTCGATGATCCTGCGCTGATCGCGAAAATGAGGCGCCCCTCGCCAGGGCGCCGTCTTGCGGTGCGCGATGACGGCCTTCCGACCCCAAGCGTTCGGAATACGAAATCGGCGCACTGGCAACCGGCTGGCGATGATCGCCACCGCCGACGAGTGCTCCCCGCCTGTTTACGCTGCCTTCAGGAAAGGGGGCGTGTGAGCGCTGATGCGGAAGCTCCAGAAGCCTCCCGCCTATGCGGCGGGCGCGGAAAAATGGGTGGTGATGCGGCGCATGGTCTGCCTGGACGAACAATGACGGCGTCGCTTCGCCGCTTGGCGGGACCGGGCTTCGGGTGCCGCGGCTCGGTATTGGCGCGGCCCCGCTCACCAGTCCCTGTCGCACGATCACGGATGCAGCTGCCCGCGCGACCATCGACACGGCACTCGACCAAGGGCTCGGCTATGTCGACACCGCACCGCTATTCGGGGCTCGGCCTCAACCAGCGACGCCTCGGAGATCCGGTCCCCCGGCGTGAAGCGAAGTGTCAACCAAGGTGGTGCGGATTCTCTTCTCCCCGTCGGGCGCCGACGTGGCGATGAAGCGCGATCGGTCATGCGCCGGCGTTCCCCTCGGTGCAGGGCTACGCGGTCATGCGACCTCTGGCACGGGTGGCCGCTCCTACAACTCTTAGCAGCACTAAGGACATGCACATGCATATCGGACGCCGAGGCTTTCTTGCGGGCACTGCGGCACTCGGAATGGCCCAGGCGGCGCGTGCCGCGAGCCCGATGGGTAACGCGCGCGGGCCGGTTCTGCCGACCTGGCCATCGCTCATTGACCATTACCGCTATCCCGACTGGTTTCGTGATGCCAAGCTGGGAATCTGGTCGCACTGGGGCCCGCAGTCGGTGCCCGAGCAGGGCGATTGGTATGGCCGCTTCATGTACATGCAGGGCCACCCTATGTACGAACACCACCTCAAGACCTATGGCCACCCGTCCAAGTTCGGGATGAAGGACATCCAGAGGCTCTGGAATGCGCAAGCCTGGGATCCAGATGCGCTGATTGCCCGCTATGTGAAGGCCGGCGCGAGATACTTCATGTCGCTGGGCTGCCATCACGACAATCTCGACTGCTACGACAGCCGCTACCACGCTTGGAACGCGACTCGTGTTGGCCCGAAGAAGGACGTAGTCGGCATCTGGGAAAAGGCAGCCCGCCGCGCCGGGCTTAAGTTCGGCATTTCCAACCATGTCGCCCATGCGTGGCATTGGTATCAGCCAGCTTATGGCTATGATCCAGTCGGCGCCTACAAGGGAAAGCGCTACGATGCCCATCGCCTGCGCGCGCGCGACGGGCACGGGCAATGGTGGGAGGGTCTCGACCCCCAGGAACTTTATACCGGCGGCCACGCGGTCATGCCGAGCGGAATCGACAGCATTGGGGCGATGAACAAATGGCACGATGCCAACAACGGCCAATGGGTCGAGCACGGCCCACCCAACGACACGCGCTTCGTGACGAACTGGTTGCTCCGTCAGACCGACATGATCGAAAAATACCGGCCAGACATGGTCTATTTCGATGATTACGGCCTACCGTTCGGCCCGGTCGGGCTCGCGGCTGCGGCAGACTATTACAATCGATCGATTGCGTGGCACGGCGAGATCGACGTGGTGCTCACTGCCAAGCAGTTGAAGCCGCACGAGCGCTTCGGCGTCGTCCAGGACGTGGAACGCGGCTTCAGCGACAGGCTGTGGGATGAGCCATGGCAGACTGACACATGCATCGGCGACTGGTTCTACAACGTGGCCCGGCTGAATGATCGCAGCTACAAGACCGCTGAGATGGTCATCCAGCGCCTTGTGGACGTTGTGTCCAAGAACGGCAATCTGCTGCTCTCCATCCCGCAGCCCGGCGACGGGTCGATCGACCGTGAAGAGGAAATGATCCTCAATGACATGTCGCGCTGGATCGCCGTGAACGGCGAGGCGATCTTTGGATCGCGGCCGTGGCAACGGTTCGGCGAAGGCCCGACTGTGCTTACCGCGGGCATGCAAAACGAAGGCAGCGCTTTGGCCTTCGAGCCGCGGGACATCCGGTTCACGACCAACAAGGGCGCGCTCTATGCGGCTATGCTCGCCTGGCCCGAGGGTCCGATCACCATCGCCTCGCTTGCCCGCGGGAAGTGGCTGGGCGAGGTGGAGCGAGTGACCCTCCTCGGTGGCGGGCTTGTCCGCCACCGGCACGACCGCGCCGGGGTGCACGTAACGCTTCCTTCGAAGCCGAGCAGCGGTTTCGTGCCGGTGATACGAATTGACGGACGGGGCATCCAGCTCTGAACGGCAGGCGCCTTTGCAAACCGGAGGAGCAGACCGGCTACCCATCTTCCTCACTGTCCAGCTTACGCCCGATCGTGAGCAAGGGGCGGCTTTCAGGAACGGGGGCTGGCGGCTCGAACTGCGTCTCAGGGGCGCACAGCTGACCGGCAGCTTATGCGAAGCCGGTCTGGCTGCTGCTGGGCCGGGCGCGGAGGAACGGGAAGCAGACACTCGACTAGGGTTGAGTCTCTACAGCCCGCGGGCGATCGGAGAGCTCTTCGCCGGAGACCGTCCTGTTCACCGCGGTTTGCGATGGAGAACCATGCCTCCGTGATAGAGCACGTCGTCAACAAACTTCCCGTCGGCGGTGAAGCCGGTGTCGTCCCAATAGAAGATGTCGTCACCGCGCACCTCGTACCGTCCCTGATAGGCGCTCTCCCGGTTGCCGCGTGCTTCGTCGTAGCGACCGTTCGGAAGCAGGTTGTCACGGATGCGTCGGTCGGCAGTGGTCCACATGCCGGCATAGGGATGGGTTTGCCGCTGAGTAGTGCCCGTTGTTTGCTGTGTATTCATTTCTGCATTCCCCCCGGCAACAGGGCTGGTCACGCCTGCGAGGGCGACAGGGACGCCGAAGATGTCGGCACGGCTCACGGCACCCGGCCTCCCGCCCGGGCAGCCTGCCGCTCGGCGAAAAGCTCGGAAAGCGCTTGCGACGCTGCGATCGCCTTGGGAAAGCCCGCGGTGACGGTCGTCAGATAGACGACCTCCTTCAGCTCGTCTTCGGTTACTCCGACGTTGAGCGCATACCCTGCATGGACCTTCAGGAATGCGGGCTCCCCAAGCGCCGCAAACGCCGCCACCGCGGCTAGCTGCCGGGTCCTGTTGTCGAGGGCCGGCCGGGACCAGACGTCACCAAGGGCATACGCCTCCGTTGCCTCCGCCAGGAACGGAAATTCCTTGCGCATGCGTTCGAGCACCGGTTGGGGAGTGCCGCCGTTGAGGCTCCGG
>JASLBO010000199.1 GCA_030146605.1 Sphingomonas sp.
ATATCCCTGCAATCGCACGTGGCGAAGTGCGCTGGTGTCAGGGCTATTCGGAGCCGGGTGCCGGCTCGGATCTCGCCTCGCTCCAGGCCTTCGCCGAGGACGCCGGCGACCATTATATCGTCAACGGCCAGAAGACATGGACCAGCGGCGGTCAATGGGCCGACAAATGTTTCATGCTCGTCCGCACCGACCGGACGAAGAAGCATGAAGGCATCACCTTCCTGCTCTGCGACATGGATGCTCCCGGGGTCGAGGTGAAGCCGATCCGGCTGATCTCCGGCCAGTCGCCCTTTTGCGAGACCTTCTTCACCGACGTGAAAGTACCCAAGGCAAATCGGGTGGGCGTCGAAGGGCAGGGCTGGACGATCGGCAAACGGCTGCTCCAGCACGAGCGCAACAGCCTGTCGGGCGGCGGATCGAGCGCGGGCCGGATGTTCAGCGGCACGCCCGTTTCCGAAATCGCGAAACAATATGTGGGCGTCGACGCCGATGGTCGGATCGCCGACGTCGATCTGCGCGGCCGGATCATCCGCCACGACATGGACATGCGCGCCTTCATGCTCACGCTTCGCCGCGCGCAGCTGGAGGCGAAGTCCAATCAGGGCCCCTCGGCTGCAACATCGATCATGAAGAATGTCGGCGCCCGCATCATGCAGGAGCGTTCCGAATTGCTCGTCGAGATCCGCGGCCTCGCCGGCCTCGGCTGGGAGGGAGAGGGCTTTGCGGAAAACGAGCTCGCCGACACCCGCGCCTGGCTCTTCGGCAAAGCCGTCTCGATCTATGGCGGGTCGACCGAAATCCAGAACAACGTGATCGCCAAGCGCATCCTCGGGATGCTCGACCACCAATAATCTGCCGGGGTTTCAGAACATGGCCGTGCTCACCGAAGAACAGACGATGCTGCGCGACATGGCGCGCGAATGGGCGGACAATGAATCGCCGGTAACCGCCTTTCGGAAGATGCGCGACGCGGCCCCGGCCGGTTTTTACGACGCCGCGGCATGGCAGGCGCAGGCGGGGATGGGCTGGGCGGGGATATTGATCCCCGAGGCGCAGGGCGGCGCGGGGATGGGCTATCTGTCGCTCGGGCTCGTGCTCGAGCAGCTCGGGCGCAACCTTGCCGCGACGCCGCTCGCCGCGACTGCGGCGGCGACGAGCGCGCTGATCCTCGGCGGTTCGGACGCGCAGCAGGCTGAATGGCTGCCGCGGATCGCCGCGGGGGAAGTGGTGGCGGCGCTCGCGATCGACGAAGGGCCGCGGTTCGCGCCCGAGCGGATCGAGACGCGGGTCGAAAGCGGCCGGCTCACCGGCACCAAGGAATTCGTCGCCGAGGGGGACAGCGCGCAGCTGTTCGTCGTGGCGGCGGCCGACGGGCTCTATCTCGTCTCGGGCGACGAAGGCGTGACCCGCAGCCCGCGCAAGCTGACCGATTCGCGCAGCCATGCGCAGCTTCGCTTCGACGGCGCGCCGGCGGACAAGCTGGACGGCGGAAGCGATCTGCTCGTCCAGGTGACCGACCGCGCCGCGGCTGCGCTCTGCGCCGAAATGCTCGGCATGGCCGAATCGGCGTTCGCGCAGACCAATGATTATCTCAAGACGCGGGTCCAGTTCGGGCAGGTGCTCGCCTCGTTCCAGGCGCTGCAGCACCGCATGGCGAAGATGTTCACCGAACTCGAGCTGATGCGCTCGGTGGTCGAGGGTGCGCTGGAGGCCGTGGATTCCGGCCGCGCCAATGTCAGCCAGGAAGTCAGCCTCGCCAAGGCGGTGGCGGGCGAGACGCTCCATCTCGTCAGCCGCGAGATGGTCCAGCTCCACGGCGGGATCGGCATGACCGACGAGCACGACGCCGGCTTCTATCTCAAGCGGGCGCGGGTGCTCGAGGCGATGTGGGGCAATGCCGCATGGCATCGCGAGCGCTTCGCCCGGCTCAACGGCTATTGAGCGCGCCCTCCACGCGACTGGTGCAATCGGGCAACACCTCACACCAGTCCCGCTTTGCAACGTTTGTTATGCTTGACGGCCCCTAGGGAACACGCTGTTATTCGAGGGTAGGGTATGGAACCGGCAAGCGTTCCGGCCCGTGGTGGGAGAGAGAATGATGATGCGGTTACGCCTTATGTCGGCCTGTGCGGTTCCGGCAATGATCATGGCGCTCGCAGCGCCCGCTTATGCGCAGGACGGCCAGGCCACGACGGCCGCCGATCCGGTACAGCAGCAGGACAGCGATGAGGATACGAACGAGATCGTCGTCACCGCGCAGGGCCGCGCGCAGCAGCTTTCCGACGTGCCGCTCGCCATCTCGGCAGTCAGCGCCGAGACGCTGTCCAATTCGGGCGCGAACGACATCCGCCAGCTCAACCAGGTCGCGCCGTCGCTGCTCGTCTCCTCGACCGGCAGCGAAGCCAACGGCTCGGCGCGCATCCGCGGCATCGGCACGGTCGGCGACAATCCCGGCCTCGAAAGCTCGGTCGCGGTGTTCATCGACGGTGTCTATCGCTCGCGCTCGGGCATCGGGCTCAACGAACTGGGCGAGATCGAGCGCGTCGAGGTGCTGCGCGGGCCGCAGGGCACGTTGTTCGGGCGCAACGCCTCGGCCGGCCTGATCCACATCATCAGCAAGCAGCCCTCCTTCACCTTCGGCGGGACTGCCGAGGCGACCTATGGCAATTACGACCATATCCGGGTTTCGGGCGGCCTCACCGGCCCGATCACCGAGACGCTGGCGGCGCGGATCGACGGCGTCTTCGTCAAGCGCGAAGGCTTCTACCAGGACCCGACCAACGACGTCGACGTCAACAACCGCAACCGCTATTTCGTCCGCGGGCAATTGCTGTTCCAGCCGAGCAGCGACCTCAGCATCCGGCTGATCGGCGACTATACCAAGCGCGACGAGCGCTGCTGCGGCGCCACCTATGTCGATCGCAGCATCAACGAATATGTCGGCAATCTCAACAATCCGGCGGTGCCGATCACCACCGGCGCGCTTCCGCCGGGGAGCGGCAACAACATCATCAACGTGCTGCGCGATCTCGGCCAGCCGCTCGCGCGGATCAACGCCGCCGGGTACGATCGCACGCTTTCGGTGACGCCGGGCCGCTCCTATCAGGGCGAGACCGAGGACAAGGGTATCTCGCTCCAGATCGACTATGATTTCGGCGGCGCGTCGCTCACTTCGATCACGGCCTATCGCGACTATCAGAGCGATCAGGGCAGCGACACCGACTATAGCAGCGTCGACATCCTCTATCGCGCCGCCGACGGCAATTCGGCGCGCCGGTTCAAGACGTTCAGCCAGGAGCTCCGGCTGCAGGGCGATGCGTTCGGCGAGAAGCTCGACTGGCTGGTCGGCGCCTATTTCGCCAATGAGGATCTGACCGCGACCGACAATCTCAAATTCGGCACGCAATATGGCCGCTACGCCGCCTGCCGGCTGGTGACCGGCGGCGGGCTGGCGGCGCTCTATTCGCCGACCTCGCCCGGCTGCCTTGCGGCACGTCCGGCCGCGTTCGGGCCCGCCTCGCCGCTGGTCTTTGCGGCGATCGACGAACTCGACGCGATCAACAATCGCGGCACGACCTTCGACATCTACGAGCAGAACAGCCGCAACTGGGCGCTGTTCACGCACAATATCTTCCACGTGACGCCCAAAGTCGATCTGACGCTGGGGCTGCGCTACACCAACGAGCGCAAGAAGTTCGACGCGACCTTCGGCAACAACAATAGCGGCTGCGTCGCCAACCAGACGCGGCTCGGCGCATTCATCAATCCGGCGAGCCCGGCGTTCAGCCCGGCGCTGTTCGGAGTCGCCAACTCGATCCTCGGGCTTTCCTGCCAGGGCAATTCGACCGCCGAACTGAACGGCGTATCGATCAACGATCAGCGCAAGGAATCGAAGTTCACCGGCACCGCGGTGCTCTCGTGGAAGCCGACCGAGGACCTGTTGCTCTACGGCAGCTATTCGCGCGGCTACAAAGCGGGCGGGTTCAACCTCGATCGCTCGGCGCTCAAGTCGCCGACCGCGAGCTTCGCGAGCTTCGGCGGGGCACAGGCGCTGGTGGGCAACCTCCAGTTCGATCCCGAGACGGTCAATTCGTTCGAGATAGGCGCGAAATACGGGACCGGGCCGTTCACGCTCAGCGTCGCGGCATTCCGCCAGGAGTTCAGCAACTTCCAGCTCAACACCTTCGACGGCACGGTGTTCATCGTGCAGAACGTCAATGGCTGCAAGGACGACCTGAACGGCGCCGACCGCGACCAGAGCGTGCGTGTCGGCGGCGCAAATTTCGTCAACCCGACGATCGTCGCGGGCAGCGGGTTCAACCTGAATCCGGCGGCTTCGACGGGCGCGTGCAGCACCGACAGCGTCACTTATGGGGTGCGGTCACAGGGTGTCGAGATCGAGGCGAGCCTCAATCCGCACCGCGACGTCCATGTCAATCTGGGCGTCACTTATGCCGACACGCGCTATCGCGACAATCTGGTCGGCAACGATCGCGGCGCGCCGCTCAACCCGTCGCTCCGCAAACTGCCCGGCGACAATCTTTCGAATGCGCCCGAGATCGTCGCGACAAGCTCGTTCGCCTGGACGCCCGACATCGGCGGCTCGGGGCTTTCGGGGCTGTTCTACCTCGACTCGCGCCTGACCGACGACTTCAACACCGGCTCCGACCTGTTCCCGCAGAAGGAGCAGGACAGCTATGTGGTGGTGAACGGCCGCATCGGCATCCGCGGCCCGAACCAGAATTGGGCGATCGAGATCTGGGGACAGAATCTGTTCAACGCCGAATATGCCCAGGTGGCGTTCAATTCGCCCTTCCAGGAAGGCGGCACCGGCGTTCCGCCCTTCGCAGCGGGGCTCAACGCAGCGCCCTTCGTCGATCCGCAATATCCGGGCGGCCGGCAGATCTTCTCGCAGTTCCTCGCCGAACCGCGGACCTACGGCGTGACGCTGCGCTCGCGCTTCTGATTTCGAAGGGGAGCGGCCTGGCCGCTCCCCTTTCCTCCTGATGGTTGAAGCCATGGCAGTTTCTTCTGCGCGTGCGGACGTGTCCGCCGCCGACGCACTCGCGATCCGGCGCCGCACGCTCACTCTGGCGCTGCTGACGCTGACCTATTTCTTCAGCTATATGGACCGGCAGATCCTCGCGATCCTGCAGGAACTGATCAAGCAGGACCTGCGGTTGAGCGATACGCAGCTCGGGCTGCTCTCGGGGCTCGCTTTCGCGATATTCTACGCGACGCTGGGCATCCCGGTCGCGCGGCTGGCCGATCGCACCAATCGCAAGAACATCGTCGCGGTAAGCCTGGCGATCTGGAGCGCGATGACCGCGGCGGGCGGGTTCGCGCAAAATTTCGTCCAGTTGCTGATCGCGCGGATCGGCGTGGGGATCGGCGAGGCGGGATCGTCGCCGCCGAGCCATTCGATCATCGCCGACCTCTATCCGCCGGAGCGGCGCGCGGGGGCGATGGGCATCTACTCGCTGGGTGTTGTGCTCGGCGCGGCGCTCGGCACCTTTATCGGCGGGCTGGTGGCAAGCGCCTATGGCTGGCGG
The DNA here is from genome assembly GCA_030146605.1 of Sphingomonas sp. GTDB lineage: Bacteria > Pseudomonadota > Alphaproteobacteria > Sphingomonadales > Sphingomonadaceae > Sphingomonas. The sequence goes on from JASLBO010000199.1 coordinate 5,553, forward strand.
GTCGCGATGTTCGTGATCGGGCTGCCCGGGATCTTGCTGGCGGTCGTGGTGTGGCTGTTCGTGGTCGAACCGCGCCGCGGTCTGGCGGACGCGCGCACGCACGCCGTGCACGAAGCGATGCCGTCGCTGGGGCAGGGGTTCCGCTCGATCCTCGCCAGCGGCCCGGCGCTCCATCTGGTGATGGCGGTCACCCTCACCTCGATGATCGGTTACGGGCTCACCGCCTGGGGGCCGAGCTTCATGGTGCGCTCGCTGGGCTTCACGGTGCGCGAGATCTCGCTGTACGTCGCCTTGCCAGCGGGCCTGGCCGGCGCGACGTCGGCAGTGTTCGGCGGCAAACTGGCGGACCGGCTGGCGCGGACGCAGGGGCTGCACGCGCAGGCGACGATGGTCGCCTTGCTCAAGACGCTGGCGCTGCCTTTCACCCTGGGCTTCTTCCTGCTGGGCAGCCCGGCCGCGGCAGTGGCGAGCTATTTCATATATGTGCTGCTGGCGAACAGCTATCTCGGGCCGACCTTCGCGCTGATCCAGGGGCTGGCGCCGGTGCAGCTGCGGGCCTTGTGGGCGGCGATCACCTTGCTGGTGATCAACCTGATCGGGCTGGGGCTGGGGCCGACCTTGGTGGGGGTGATCAGCGACTTGCTCGAGCCGTCGCTCGGGGCGGAATCGCTGCGCTGGTCGATGCTGCTGTTCGCCGCGGTGACGCCGTGGGCGATCTTCCATTACTGGCGCGCGGGGGTTCTGCTCAAGCGGCGGGGGCACGGCTGAGAGCGAAAGGTCCGCCAACTGCCGCGGCCCCATGGCGTCAATGCAGTGCGGAGGAGCGTTCGTTGGCCCGAACCGGCATTGGAGCTCGACGCTGCCGGTCGGCGGTTACCGTGAAGCGGGCGGCATGGTCGGCGAGTCCGGCGACTTCGCTGGTCAGGCTCCGCGCCGCTGCCGAAGTTTCTTCGACCATCGCGGCATTCTGCTGGGTCGACTGGTCCATCGTCGCGATCGCAACGCTGATCTCCGAGATCGCGGTCGACTGGGCCTGATTGTCCGATGCGATGTGGCCGAGCAATTGATGGACCTCGGCAACGTCGCTCGAGATGTTCATCAATGCGCCGTCGATTTTCTGCACCATCTCGACTGCGGCGACGACTTCAGTCTGGGTCGTGGTGAGCTGATCGCGGGCGCGGCCCGCTTCCTCTTCGGCGCGCATGGCCAGTGCCGAGACGAGATCGGCAACCACGGCGAAGCCGCGGCCCGCTTCGCCGGCGCGACCGGCTTCTACGGCGGCGTTCATTGCAAGAACCCGCGTCTGGAAGGCGATCTTGTCGAGCCCTTCGATGACCGAGTCGATGCCCTTGGCGCTGTCGGCGACGCGCGTCATCGAGCGGACCGCCGCATCGGTGATCGCGCGGCCGTCGGACACGCTGGTGATCGCCCCGTCGGCGCGGGTGACGGTGCGGCCGGCGGCTTCGGCCGTCACCTTGAGGCGCTGGTTCATCTGTGCGACGGCAGCGGAGGTCTG
>JASLBO010000205.1 GCA_030146605.1 Sphingomonas sp.
TCTTAACGCGCGCCACCAGTGACCGATAATCATACAGCTTAACTTAAAGAATTGCGTATGCTGCAACTGCGAACAATGTATAGCTCGCGCTTTCCTGCCACGTCCATCGATCGAGGTTAGTCATTAGCAGCATCACTCTGGCGAGCGGCGAAGGCGCCGCGCCCTCGACCGCGGACGACGATCAGCCGGAGACCCGGGCACCGATCGAGACGCGCGCCAACATCCTTCCCGATCCGCGCGTCGTGTGGATGGTGTTCCGCCGCAACATCTGGTTGTTCCTCGGCGTGGTCGTGCTCGTCGCCGGCACCGCCGCCACGTGGACCTTGGTCCAGACGCCGATCTATTCGGCAACTGCAAGCCTGCTGATCGATCCGGTCGCGCGCGATGTCGTAGACGTAAAGTCGGTCACCCCCGACCTCCCCGGCACCAGTGACGTCGTCGACACCCAGGTGCGGCTGATCCAGTCGCCGCAGATCGCGCGCCGTGCCGCCGACGCCTATGCCAGGCTGCGTCCAAACGACGCCCGCTCCGCGCAGGCCGGTCGCGCCGACCTCGCCTCGACTATGGCGAAGATGATTTCGGTGAACCGTTCGGGCCTCACCTTCGTGATCGACATCAGCGCCGAGTCGAGCGAGCCGCAATTCGCCGCCGACGCCGCCAATCTCTTTGCACAGCAGTATATCGCAGCGCAGCGCGACGCCAAGGTTGGTGCCAATCAGCAGGCGAGCGACTGGTTGACCACGCGCACCGCCGAGTTGCGCGACGCGTCATCCCACGCCGATGCGGAGTTGCAGCAATATAAGATCGCGAACGGCCTGCTCAGCTCGAACGGCGCGACCAACGCCGAGCAGGAAGTTTCGACGCTCAATCAGCAGATTGCCATCGCCAAGGCTGATCTCGCCGAGAAGTCGGGCCGGCTAAACGCGGCACGCGCCCAGCTTCGCGCGGGCGGCGGCGGCGCCGATGTCGGCGCGGCACTGGGGTCCGGAACGATCGGCAGTCTGCGCCAGAGCGAAGCGACGGCGAGCTCGCAGGTCGCGCAGCTTCAGGCGAACTATGGCCCGCTCCACCCCGACCTGCTCAAGGCGCAGAGCCAACTCAAGGAAATCCGTGTCCAGATCCAGCAGGAGATCGACCGGATACTCTCCAACCTCGAGGCCGATGTCCGCGTGTCGTCGTCGCGCCTCGCCTCGCTGCAGGGAAGCCAATCGCGCGCGAACGGGGCGCTAGCAGGCAACAACTCGGCGGGCGTCGGCATGATGGCGCTCCAGCGCAAGGCCGATGCCGCGAAGGCGATCTATGAGACCTTCCTCAACCGGCTTCGCGAGACCAGCGCGCAACAGGGCCTGCAGCAGGCCGATTCGCGTATCGCGGCGGCCGCCGAGACCCCGAAGAGCCCCGATTTCCCCAACCACATGCTCGCCGCTTTGGGCGGGATCGGCGGCGGCATCGCGCTGGGGCTGATCGCGATCGCGCTGGCCGAATATCTCCAGGGCGGCGTTCGCACCAAGACCGATGTCGAGCGCCGGCTACGCGTCCGCTATGCCGGGGCGGTCCCGACGCTCCAGTCGACGCTCGGCAAGATGCGCGCCACCGAGCCGCCGCAGGACTATATCGTCTCGCACCCGCTCTCGGTGTTCGCTGAATCGCTCCGCTCGCTCCAGGCGTTCCTGCTGCTGGGCGGCGGGAGCGGCGGTGGCGGCGCGCAGGGCGGCCGTGTCGTCGCAATCGCCTCGGCGCTGCCGCAGGAAGGCAAGACCACGACCTCGGTCTGCCTCGCACGCACCGCGGCATTGGGCGGCGCCCGCACGATCCTCGTCGATTGCGACCTTCGCCGTCGCGGCTCCAGCGAACAGTTCATCACCGACAAGCGCCCCGGGCTGTATGAGTACATGCGCGGTGAAGTCTCGCTCGACGAAGCGTTGGTGATCGACCCGGCAAGCGGCGCCTATGTCCTCGGCACTTCGGAATCGCAGCAGGATGCACGCGATCCGCTGACGCCGAACAATCTCGGGCGGCTGATCGCCGAGCTGCGCAAGCGCTTCGACGTGATCATCCTCGATACCGCACCGGTTCTGGGCGTCGCCGACGCCCGCGCCGTCGCGGCGGCGGCGGATCGTGTGCTGGTGATCTCGCGCTGGGCGAAAACCTCGCTTCGCGCGGTCGAAGCCGCGATCGACGTATTGCTCGATGCCGGCGCCAAGATCAGCGGCATCGCGCTGACGCAGGTGGACATCACGCGCTACGCGAGCACGGGTCACAGCGACACCTACGGCTATCAGAAGAAATTTCGCGGTTATTACACCAATTAAGGGGGATGGTCGGATGACCACGGCCAAGACAGACGCGCGTCGGCGCGCAGCCAGATCATGCGCAGCCATGCTGGCGACCGCATCCGGCCTCGCCGCGAACTGCGCGATGGCGCAGACCGTACCGGTGCAAAGCGTGACGGCACGCGAACGCATGCAGATCGAGGACAATTCGCATCAGGTGGGCGCGTTCCGCGTCACCCCGCAGATCGCGATCAGCGCTTCGTATGACGACAATATCTACGCGACCGAAAGCGACAAGCGCGGCGACGTCTATCTGACCGTCCGCCCGCAACTCGACGTGAAGTCGACCTGGTCGCGCAACGCGCTCAACTTCACCGCTTATTTCGATCGCGACGTCCACGCCGAATATACCGGTGAGGATGTGTCGCAATATGGCGCCACGCTGGATGGCCGCTACGATATCTCGCGCCAGACGCGCGTCTATCTCGGCGTGGATGTCGCGCGCAGCGCCGAGCGGCGCGGCAGCCTGTCGAGCTTCACGCTATCGGCCGAGCCGGTGCGCTACAACAGCTTCATCGCCAACGGCGCGCTGGAGCAGGATCTGGGCAGCCTGCGGCTCCGCGCCGAGGGCCGCTTCCGCCGCGTGACCTATGAGGATGCGGTGCTGACCACCACCGGGGCGACGTTCGACCAGACCTTCCGCAATTTCGACATCTATAGCGGCACCGCGCAGGCGAGCTACGACCTCAATACGCTGACCAGCTTCGTCCTGCGCGGGACGCTGGAACAGCGCCGCTACGAGCTGCGTCCGGGCGATGTCGGGTTCGATCCGCTGACTGCGACCGACCGGAGCGGCGACAGCTCGCTGATCGAGGCGGGCGTCACCCGCGAGATCACGACCCTGCTCTCGGGCACGGTGCGGCTCGGCTATCTGAGCTTCCGCTACCCCGATCCCAAGCTCAACGACGTCAACGGCTTCTCTTATTACGCCAACCTCAACTGGAACGTCACCCCGCTCACCACGCTGCGGGCGATCGCGCAACGGCGCGTCGACGAGACCACTTCGCCGATCACCGCGGGCAATCTGCGCGACGAAGTCAGCGTCTCGGCCGACCACGAGTTGCTGCGGTCGCTGATCCTCCACGCCGATGCGCGCCACGCATGGATCAACCCCTCGATTGCCGATGACGTCACGACGGTGATCGACAATAGCAGCCGCGAGACCGAATTCGGCTTCGGCGCGCGTTATTATGTCGGGCGCAAGCTGCGGCTCGATGCGGACTACACCCATCAGAAGCGCGCATCGGACAATCCGTTGCTCTCCTTCGTCTCGAATATCGTGACGGTCGGGGTTAGCTTCATGTTCTGATGCGGGCGGGTGCTGCGGCACCTCCGCTCGTTCAGTCGTTTCAGGAATGGGCGCGGGGTGCCGCAGT
>JASLBO010000208.1 GCA_030146605.1 Sphingomonas sp.
GGAGCGCCTTGGACCCGAACATTCTGCGGCGACAGGCGATTGCGTCGCGCCCGCCCGCGCGCGACAAGCGCATAGTTCGACAGGAGATTTCGATGCGTCCGCCTTTCGCTTTGATGTTGCTGCCCTTCGTGCCGATCGTCACGGCGAGCGCTCCCGCCCCGCATCAAGTGGCGCAGGCGGCGCAGTCGGACGCGGCGCTGCTCGAATTTCTCGACCGCGCCTATGACGAACAGCTGGCCTTGAGCCCGGAGGCGCAGACCCAGCTCGGCCTGAAGACCAATTACGACCGCCTCGACGATTATACCGATGCCGCCGCGCTCCGGCGCCGCGACCTTGCCGAGCGCCAGCTGAAGGCGCTGCGCGCCCGGTTCCGGCCCGAACAGTTGAGCGAGAGCGCGCGCGTCAGCTACCGTCTGTTCGAATATGAAGTGGAGCGCGCCAGCGAATCGTTCCGCTTCCGCAAGCTGCGCTTCCCCGTGTCGACCAACGGCAGCCCGGCAGGCGCGATTCCGGTATTGCTCATCAACAACCACAAGATCGATACGGTCGGGGACGCGCAGGCCTATATCGCCCGGCTGCGCGACACCCGCCGCGTGATGCACGAGGTCGCCGCTACGATGCGCGCGCAGGCTGCTGCCGGCATCGTCCCGAACAAGGTCAATTTTGCGCCCGCCCGCGCCGACGCGCGCAAGGTCATCACCGGTGCGCCGTTCGGCGAGGGACCGGACTCGACGCTGATGGCGGACTTTCGCAAGAAAGTGGCCGCACTCAATCTGCCTGCCGACACCAGCGCGAAGCTGCTGAGCGACGCGCAGGAAGCGCTGACCGGCCCGTTCCGGCAGGGTTTCGACGCGCTGTTCGCCGCGCTCGACGAAATCGAACCGAAGTCGAAAGGCAATTTCGGCGCATGGAGCCTGCCCGATGGCGCGGCTTATTATGCCGATCGGCTGAAGAGCTCGACGACGACCGACCTTACCGCCGACCAGATCCACGCGGTCGGGCTCGAACAGGTTGCGGCGATCCGCAAGGAGATGGAGGCGATCAAGCGCCAGGTCGGCTTCGAGGGCACGCTGGAGCAGTTCTTCGATCACATCCGCACCGATCCCAAACTCAAATATGCGAACACCGAGGCCGGCCGCGAGGAGTATCTCCGCGATGCCCGCGCGGTGATCGCATCGGTGATGGCAGTGGCGCCGCGTTACTTCCGGGTGCTGCCCAAGGCGGCGCTGGAGGTGCGCGCGGTAGAGAAATGGCGTGAGGGGACAGCGTCTACCGCCTTTTACAACCGGCCATCGGCGGATGGTTCGCGGCCCGGCATCTATTACGTCAATCTCGTCGACATGAACCAGACGCAGAAGGTGCAGGTAGCCGGTATCGCCGCGCACGAAGGCGCGCCGGGACATCATTTCCAGATCGCGCGGCAACAGGAACTCACCGGCATCCCGAAGTTCCGCAAATTCGGCGGCTATGGCGCCTATGTCGAGGGCTGGGGGCTCTATTCGGAGCGGCTGGCGGACGAGATGGGGGTGTATAAGGATCCCTATGCCCGGTTCGGGATGCTCTCGCTCCAGGTGTGGCGCGCCATCCGGCTGGTGCTCGACACCGGCATTCACTCGAAGCGGTGGACGCGCGAGCAGGCGGTCGCCTATTTCCGGTCGAACAGCTCGGTGTCGGACACCGATATCGGGCGCGAGGTGGACCGCTACTTCAACTGGCCGGGCCAGGCGACGAGCTATATGGTCGGGCAGCTCAAGATCGCCGAATTGCGGGCGCGCGCCGAACGCGCGCTGGGGCCGCGCTTCGACATTCGCGCCTTCCATGAAGTGGTGCTGGGGCAGGGCGCGCTGCCGCTCAATGTGCTCGAGCAACAGGTCGACGCGTATATCAGCCAGCCTCGGTGAGCTTGGGCCCCAGGCTTCAGGAGCCGGCGGGGCGCGTCTCCAGGCTGGCCAGCCACTCTGTCGCCGGCATCATGCGCGCAGGGGCGGTCTTGCGGACCGCATCCTCGAGCAGGACGCGATTGCGATAGCTGCCGATGACGAGGACCCGTTTGCCGGGGCGTGTTGCCACCGTGCGGATCGCCACCTGCGCCATATCGTCGTCCCAGGCGGTCTGCACCTTCACGAAGGCCGGCCCGGCAATCGCAGCGCGCAGCGCGGTGTGGCTGTCGACCATGCGCGCGGTCGTCTCATCCTGGGTCTGGCTCGTGCGCTGCCAATATTGGAGCAGCGCCGCCTCCAGCGCGTCGTCGAAGGCGGCGAGCGCCGCGGCTCCCTTCGGGTCGTTGCTGGCGAGTGTGGCAAAGGCGGCGCTCGCCTCCTTGGCGAGCGTCTCGAAGCGCCGCCCGCCCGGCTCCATCGCCACGGCTTCCGCTTTGGCCTCGCGCAGCCAGCGCCAGACCACTTCGGGATATTCCGGCCGGCCGGGTGTGGCGGTCCGACCGATCAGTTCGTCCGGCCGCACCTCGAGGATGACGACATCGGGGCGAAATGCCTTCAGCAGATCGTACAGCCGATCATAGTCGAAGCTGTCTTCCCGGGCGTGAAGGCCGTGCAGGGCGCCGAGCACCAGCACCGCGTCGCTGGCCAGCGGCGGGGTTTCAGCCGGTAGCGCGGTGGCAGAGAGAAGAGCGGCGGCGAGCGCCAGCGGGCGGAAAGCGTTGATCATGCCGCCTGGCTGGAACAGCCGGGCCGCCCGGGCACGGCATAATCGCCGAGCGGGACCATTGGCCCGCCGAGCGGGAGGATCGGCATAAACGCGCGGCCATGATGCAACTGCGCGAGACCTGCTATTGGGGCGGCTGTTCAAACCCCGCTCGAGCCATTCTTTTCCCTAACCTGCCTCCTCGACCACATCGTTACGCGGCAGCGGCAGGTGAATCTGGCAGAGGACACCGCCCGGCCTGAGCTCCAAGCGGGTTTCGGCACCGGTTTCATACGGCAGCGCTTCTTCGATGAACTGGCGCGAAAAACCCCTGCGCGGCGGTGCCGAACCGAGGATCGGCACGCCGGCCTCGGTCCAGACGAGTTCCAGAACGTCATCGGACACCGACCAGGTGATGCTCAGGGTCGCGTCCTTCACCGAGAGCGCGCCGAACTTGAGCGCATTGGTGACGAGCTCGTGCATCGCCAGCGCGAGCGGCTGCGCATGATCAGGCGTGACCGCGACATCCGGTCCGCGCAATGTGATCCCGGGGAGATCGCCGAACCGGAAGTCGTGCAACTCGTTGCGGATGAGATCCTCGAGGTCGCTCGGATAGCCGCCGGCGCGTCCTCCCTGATATCGCGCAAGCACGTTGAGCCTGCCCCTGAAGTGGCTGTCGACCTCCTCGAGCGTCTCTCCCGTCGCGATCGTCCGGGTGAAGACCGAGCGAACGAGCGCCAGCGTGTTTCGGACCCAGTGCTGCAGTTCGTGCCGTAGCACCGCCTCGCGCAGCAGTTCCGCGCGGCTACGCTGGTCGCGCTCGTCCAACTCCCGGCGGGCGGCCGCCAGTTCGGAACGCAGCCTGTCCAGCTCCAGCGCAGCCTTGCTCTCTGTCAGGAGCTGCGTCTTGCCGGAGTCCGGGGCGTGTTCGGTCATCGGTAGGGCGTCATCCAAGCCGGAGGCTCTGGGGCAACAACGCGCCATCGACGGCGACGTGCCGCAAGCGCGTGAAATACCGGTGGCCGCGCGCCCACGCGTATCAACGGGATGAGACGCCGCCGATCGCCCTCACTAGCTGGGACATGTGCAGGGGCTTTTCGCAGCGGGTTACGTGCCGGAAGCGCTCGGGGATCGCGGACGCATCATAGCCGGTGGTGAAGACGAAGGGCAGGTTCCTCGCGACCAGCTCGTCGGCCAGCGGAAACACCGGCTCGCCCCGCAGATTGACGTCGAGAATGGCGCCCGTCAGGTTTTCCGCGGTATCCAGCAGCGCCATCGCCTGCGCGACGGTCGCCGCCGGCCCGACCACGGTTGCGTTCTGATCCGCCAGTTCGCAGCAAATATCGTCCGCCAGCAGAAATTCGTCCTCGACGACGAGGATCACACAATCGCGCAAGCCGGGCTCCGTCATGCTGTCATCCTCCGCGATGCGAACGGTGATGACGCACCGTACCCAGTTCGCGCCCGGTTTGAAACCGGGCTGCGCGTCGCGCCCCTGGCCGCTTTCCTCCGCCGCCGCTCCCCGCCGATCCGCCGATCGCGACGATGTCACGCTTCACGTAGGATAGCATCGCTTCAGCCTTCCAGCGGAACCAACATGAGCGGGGCCCCGGATGGTGCGGAATCCGGCGATCGTGTATCGGTTCGACGACCGGGGGGTGGCGTAAAATCAGGGCTGGAGCACGATCGATCCGTGATCGTGTCGATAACCACTTTCAATCTGCGTGCTTATACCCTATATGGGTGGGGCTGACGTCGCATGCGACGGATATCGGGCCGCCTCGGCTCCACCCTTTGTCCCTTTCTAGCCTCACCGAAGCCGGGATGCGCCGCAATTGGCGTATGCCCGTCATGCATGGGACAAGGATACCCAATATGATCACCGGAACCGTAAAATTCTTCAACGCCGACAAGGGCTATGGCTTCATCGCGCCGGAAGGCGGCGGGGGCGATGCCTTCGTTCACATCTCGGCAGTGGAGCGTGCAGGCATGCACACGCTCGATAAGGACCAGCGCGTCTCGTACGAGCTCGAGACCGACAACCGCGGCAAGACCTCGGCAGTCAATCTCCAGGCTGCATAAGCCTGAACCGGCCGGGGGGCTTTGCCGCCCCCCGGCTCCAGGCTGCCCGGACGATGAAGCAGCGAGCGCCAATGGCTCGCGGGAACGGAGATACCCATGTCCAGAGCGATCAACGTAAACGCCACGCACGATCACGTCATCGCCGCCTGCGCCAAGCGCAAGGTTGCGATCAGCGCGATCGAGACGCTTGCTTCCGGCGGAACGCGCGTCGTCCTCAACAACGCTGACGATACTGCGATCATGGCGAAGGCCTATGGTTCGAAGGTCATTCGCGGCGTGGTCACGCGCACGCCCACCCGGATGGGGCGGCTCTGAAGCGGACTTACAACCGGTACCGTTCGAGCAGGAGCAGTTATGGCCAAGAGTCAGAAAAAGTCGAACAAGGAAGTGCGTAAGCCCAAGGCTGAAAAGCCGGCGAAGCAGAACGCCTCCAATCCCACCACCAAGGGCAAGCCGGTAGAGATGACCACGCTGAAGAGCTGATCGGTCGACTCGCCGGAAGTGCCAAACCGAACCGCCCGCTCTTTGCGGGCGTTTTCGCGTCGGGCCCCGGGGCGTCGCGCGCGTCCCTCAGGCTGCGGCGCGATCGATGCTTCACGGATATAGCGCCGCCATGTTTTTGAGGCGTCCCCGATTGTCGCCTGACGCGCGGGCCCAAGTTGCGTAATCGCCGCGCATGGATTCGATCATCGACAAGCCTCGCCTGTTCGAGGAGCACCGCCAACACCTGGATATTCTGGCCGCCAGCCACCGCGCGCGCGCGCTGCGGCCGCGGGCTGGACGGGATTTCGCTTCGAACGACTATCTCGGGCTCGCCGGCGATCCGGTGCTGGCGGACGCGGCGCGGGCCGCGATCGATCGCGGCGTGCCGCTGGGCTCGGGCGGGTCGCGCCTGCTGCGGGGCAATCATCCCGAGCACGAAGCGCTGGAGGCGCATGCCGCTGCGTTCTTCGGCGGCGAGGCGGCGCTTTATTTCTCCAGCGGCTATGCCGCCAATTCGGCGCTGCTCTCGACCTTGCCGCAGCGCGGCGACCTGATCGTCCACGATGCCCTGATCCACGCAAGCGCGCATGAAGGCATGCGGCTGGGCCGCGCCGAGCCGGTGGCGGCGGCGCATAATGACGCGGACGCCTTTGCCGATGCCGTGGCGGCGTGGCGGCGGGGCGGCGGCAAAGGGAGGGTCTGGCTGGTTGCCGAGAGCCTCTACAGCATGGATGGCGACCGGGCGCCGCTGGCGGATCTCGCCGCGCTGGCCGAGCGGCACGACGCGGTGCTGATCGTCGACGAGGCGCATGCGACCGGCATCTATGGCGCCGGGGGCAGGGGATTGGCCGCGGCGCTGCCGCGGCGCGACAACCTCGTCACGCTGCATACTTGCGGCAAGGCGCTGGGGTGCGAGG
>JASLBO010000367.1 GCA_030146605.1 Sphingomonas sp.
GTCGCGCGCCGGACCTTCCCAGCGGACGTGCCAGTCGAACAGATCGGCGAGCAATTGCGCAGTGCGCGCGGGACTGCGGACGGTGAGATTGACGTGCTCGATATAGGGCGCCGGCATGGAGTTCCTTTCCCGGTTGGAGGCCATGCCGCAAGCAGCTACAACCTCAACCTAGGTTGAGGTCAAGCGCAAAATGCGGAGAGCGGAATGGGGCGCGGGAACGAGCTGCTGACGATCGGCGAACTGGCGGCGCGCACCGGGCTGTCGGTGTCAGCGGTGCGCTTTTACGAGGGGAAGGGGCTGGTCCATCCGATCCGCACCAGCGGCAACCAGCGCCGCTTCCTGCGCGCCGACATTCGCCGGATCTCGTTCGCGCTGATCGCGCAGCAATTGGGCTTCACCTTGCCGCAGATCGCCGCCGAGCTCGCCAAGCTGCCCGAGGGGAGCGCGCCGAGTGCCGCCGACTGGAAGCGGATCAGCCGCGGCTTTCGCCGGGTGATCGAGACGCGGGTCGCGCAGCTCCAGCGCACGCTCGACGATCTGGACGGCTGCATCGGCTGCGGCTGCCTCAGCCTTCGCAAATGCGCGCTCTACAATCCCGACGACCGCGCGGCGCGAAACGGCGCCGGGCCGCGCTTCATCCTCGTTTCGCGCAAGGTGGCGATGGGGCTTGGCGACTAGCCCTTTACCACCAGGTCGCTCGCCGCGATAAGGCGCGTTCGCCCCGCGGTCGCCGGGTGCGATTCCGGAGAGACGGGAATGCGTAAATGGTTGCTGGGACTGGCTTTGGTTGCGCTCGGAGCACCGCTGATGACCAGTGAAGCGGCAGCCCAGGCCAGGGACCTGACGCTCGATCGGCTTTATGCGAGTCCCGATCTCGCCGGCACCACGCCCCGCAAGCTGACGCTCTCGCCCGACGGCAAGTTCGTGACCTTGCTGCGCAATCGTGCGGACGAGAAGGAGCGCTTCGACTTGTGGGCGATGGATACGCGCACCGGTCAATGGCGGATGCTGGTCGATTCGAAGAAGCTCGGCACCGGGGCGGCGCTTTCCGAGGCCGAGAAGATGCAGCGCGAACGCGCGCGCATCGGGGGGACCAGGGGCATCGTCTCCTATGACTGGTCGGCGGACTCGCAATCGATCCTCGTGCCGCTGGAAGGCGAGCTCTATCTCGCCCGCCTCGACGGCCAGGTACAGAAGCTCGCCGCCGCCGCGGGCCCCAAGCTCAATGCAGTGATCAGCCCGGCGGGCCGCTTCGCCTCCTATGTCCAGGACCAGAATCTGGTGGTGATGGACCTCGCCAGCGGCACCCCGAGGCGCGTGACCGAGGACGGTGCGGGCACCGTGCATTGGGGCGAAGCCGAGTTCGTCGCGCAGGAGGAAATGGACCGCTCGACCGGCTATTGGTGGGCGCGCGACGACAGCCGCGTCGCCGTCGAGCGCTTCGACGAGGCGCCGGTCGGCGTCGTCACCCGCGCCGCCATCGGAGCCGAGGGGACCAACATCTACCAGCAGCGCTACCCCTAGGCGGGGACGGCCAACGCGCTGGTCGAGCTCTATGTGATGCGGCCCGACGGGAGCGCCAGGGTCAAGGTCGATCTCGGCGCGGAGACGGACATCTATCTCGCACGGGTCGATTGGTCGCGCGACGGCAAAACGCTCTATGTTCAGCGCCAGAACCGGGACCAGACATTGCTCGATGTGCTTGCGGTGGACCCCGCAACGGGCAAATCGAGCGTGCTCTTCAGCGAGAAGTCCGGCGCGAAAAGCTGGGTGAATCTGTCGAACGCGCTGACGCCGCTCGACGACGGCAGCCTGATCTGGTGGTCGGAGCGCGACGGGCACGGGCACCTCTATCGCTTCGCCAGGGGCAAATGGACCCAGCTCACCAGCGGCGACTGGGAAGTTACGCCTGACGTGGTCGGAGTGGATCAGGCCGCGGGCCGGGTCTTCTTCCTCGGCAACAAGGGCGGGGTGCTCGAGCGGCATCTCTATGCGGCGAGCTATCGCAAGGCGGGCGCAGCGACGCGGCTGACCGAAGCGGGCTGGTGGAACGGCGCAGTGATGGATCCGGCGGGGACCCGCGCGATCGTGACGCGGTCGAGCCCCGATCAGCCGTCGCAGGTCTATCTCGCCGATGCTTCGGGCAAGCGGATCGCCTGGGTGAACGAGAATGCAGTGACCGCGGCCGACCACCCCTATAATCCGTATCTGGCCAGCCACCGCGAGCGCACCTTCGGGACGATCAAGGGGCCGGACGGGACCGTTCTCCATTGGGAAATGGTCTCGCCGCAGCGCGAGCCGGGCAAGCGCTACCCCGTATTCTTCCAGCATTATGGCGGGCCGCACGCGCAGACCGTCAGCAAGGCGTGGGGTGGGGCGCTGCAGCAATATATCGTCGACCGCGGCTATGTGTGGTTCCAGATCGACAATCGCGGCTCGGCCAATCGCGGCAAGGCATTTGAAGATGCGATCTGGCACGCGATGGGCTCGGTCGAGGTCGAAGACCAGATCGCGGGGGCGAACTATCTGAAGACGCTCGACTTCGTCGATCCGGCGAAGATCGTCACTTATGGCTGGTCGTACGGCGGCTATATGACGCTCAAGATGCTCGAAGCGGCGCCGGGTGTGTTCGCGGCAGGGGTCGCAGGCGCGCCGGTGAGCAAATGGGAACTCTACGACACCCATTATACCGAGCGTTACATGGGTGATCCGACCAAGGTGGCCGATGCTTACAAGCGCTCGGATACGATCACCGAGGCGGCGAAGATCAAGGACCCGCTGCTGATCATCCATGGCATGGCCGACGATAATGTCGTGCTCGAGCACAGCACCGCGATGGCGGCGACGCTCCAGCAGCAGAAGGTGCCGTTCGAGATGATGCTCTATCCGGGCCACACCCATAAGGTCGGCGGTGCCGGAGTCAGCGAGCATCTGTGGTCCACGATCCTCGGCTTCCTCGACCGGCAGACCGGCACGCCCGCGCCCTGATTTGCTTTGCTCGGGTCATGATTGCTGGACCCGAACTGCATCGCAGGAATCAGATCGAGAATGCGGCGCGCGCGATCACACGCAAGCAGGTGCGCCGCGGAGTGCACATCTCGACCAGCCAGCTCGAAAACGACATCCGCCTTCATTGAGCGGCACAATGAAATCCCAGGCCATATCGATGGACCAAGTCGGCCGATGAGATCCTCGCCTCCGTAAGGCGCTTCTGCCAGACCGCAGAACGCACGTTATGCGGCGAACTTTAGATTCGGATGACTAATTTCTGTTGGCGGAGGCGCCGGGAGTTTCGATCCTGTTGGGAACAGCTAGATTGTGCTCAGCGGGAGCCAGCGCTCCGCCGGGCTTGGCCGCGGCGATCTCGGAATATTCGCCGCAATATCGGGCGCCGGCCTTTCCGCCGAGCACGTATGCGCCGCAATAGTCCTTTCGGCGCATGACCACGTCGCGAAGGACCAGCACGCGTGCGTTGCGCAGGGTCACCGTCAGATGCCCATCGGGACCCACTCTAACGAAGCCCGTCGACAGGATGCGGCGCCCCTGGGCCGCTGCAGGCGAATCCGCCGCCGCCACCGGTGCCGGATTCTCTGCTGCCGACACCGGCTCTGGACTGGGGCCTGCAGCGGCGCGTTCCCGGCTCCGGGCCCCGCCCCCGGCCGGCTCGCGCCCCGCAGCCTCGACTTCAGGGCCCGTATTGCTCGCGCTTTCGCCGGGGGGCCGTTGTTCCTCGCTCGATCCATGCATAGCGGTTTCCTGAGGAGAAGCGGTGCATGCGGCGAGCGCTGCCGCAAGTGAAGGCAAGATGCGGATCATCGCGCTCCTACAAGAACTTGAACATGGCTGATGATACGCCAGCCGCGACTCGGAGTCACATTGGAATATGTGCGTCCTGCAACGTTCGTGATTCGATCTGCCCTGCCCACACCTAGAGCGTTTTCGAGCCAGGTAGCGGCGAGCGTACCCGCCCGCGCTGTGCAGTCCGCGACACCTCACCGCGCTCCCGATACTGCGCCATCCATTTGATCGCGCTTGAGGGCACCACTCCAACGCGAGGCGCGCCGATAACCAGCAATCACCTGAATCGGATATCCTCAAAAAAAAGGAATCCCCTCATTAAACGCACATCGCAACCGCTTTAGCCTTCGAGTCGTCTGCCGATCCTCTCCTCTCGCCTGCGGATCGCAGCCATTGCGTCCGCGGAACGGCGCGATTGACGGCCTTGATTTTAAATTAAGCATGTGAGTTACTTGGCTCCGTTCCGCCAGCGGCCACAACATCGCGCTTCGGGCGTGGGCATGCGACGGCGTTTAGACAGGGGATCACCGATGAGCACTTCCGAACTCGGCAACAATACCCTCGCAGGCGGCCAGCCTCCTCTTTCCTGGGATACGCTGTCAGACATCAAGCATGACACGGCCGTTCAAGGGTGCGGCTGTGCAGCCTGCCAGGCCGCGAACAAGGATGACGACACCGCCGCGTCCGGAGCCGGTGCCACCGGCGCCAATCCCGAAGGCAACAACCTTGGCGTCTTGCTGCCGCTGGTCACCAACCCGGACGGGAGCAAGTCGATCACCGGCGACCGCAACGTGGACGCGATCCTGATCGGCGCCAAATGGGGCACGCAGAACCTTACCTACAGCTTTCCTACGTCGGGCTCGAACTACAATGGCTCCGGCTATGACACCAACGGCGTCAGCCTCTATCAGCTCGAGCTCGGCTCGATGCAGCAGGCGGCGGCGCGCGCGTCCTTCGCACAGATCTCTGCGGCGACCGGCCTGACGTTCACCGAAATCACCGAGACCGACACGGTCCACGCCAACATCCGCATCTCGCAGACCGGCGACAACGACGTCGGGTCGGCGTATGGCGGCTTCCCGTCCGACACGCGCGGCGTCGCGGGCGACATCTGGTTCGGCCGCAGCAACCAGCCTTATTACGATCTCGCCGCCCAGGGCACGTGGGGCTTTGCCACCATGATGCACGAGATCGGTCACACCATGGGGCTGAAGCACGGGCACCAGGACTATACCAACTCCGATCTATCCTTCTACTTCGGGTCGACGCCGCGCTTCGGCACCCAGTCGCTGACTCCGGATCGTGATGGCCAGGCCTGGTCGCTGATGACCTATACGCCGGCGCCGTTCACCGGCGGCTTCGCTGGCGAGAAGGTCAACCAGCCTCAGACGTACATGCAGTACGATCTGGCCGCGCTGCAATATATGTATGGCGCCAACTACACGACGAACGCCACCGACACCGTCTATAGCTGGAGCGCGACGACGGGCGAGATGTTCGTCAATGGCGTCGGCCAGGGCGCGCCCGCCGGCAACAAGATCCTGCTGACCATCTGGGATGGCGGCGGCAACGACACGCTGGACCTGAGCAATTATGGCGACGGGGTCACGGTCGATCTGCGTCCGGGCGCATTCTCCACCCTCGATCAGGACCAGCTCGCCAACCATCTGGCGTACCAGGGCCTGACCGCGCTGGCTCCCGGCAACGTCGCCATGTCGCTGCTGTACAACAACGACGCCCGTTCGCTGATCGAGAACGCGAAGGGCGGAGACGGCAACGACATCTTCGTCGGCAACATTGCGAACAATATTCTCGACGGAGGCGCCGGCAGCGACACGGTGATCTTCACCAACCCCACCGGCATCACCGCGACCCTGAACGACACCGGCGCCGACGTCATCGTCACCCATGATGGTGAGACCGACACGCTGCGCAGCATCGAGAATATCGGCGGCACCAGCGGCAACGATACCCTCACCGGCAATGCCCAAGCGAACATCCTCGTCGGCGCCGGCGGCGCTGACGTCCTCACCGGGCTCGGCGGCGACGACCGTCTGATCGGCGGCGGTTTCACGACGACGACGACCGTCTCGGCGCCGTCGCAGGCGGACATCACCAAGGCCCAGTCCACCAACAACGGATCCATTGCCACGGCCGTCGCGACGGCCGGCGCTTTCGACGTCGATGCCGACCCGAACATCACGAACGCGACCAATGTCCCGCACGCGACGATCAACGCCACCGCCGCCGGGGGCGCGGTTGAGTATTACCGGATCGACGTGACGCAAGCGGGCGCGCAGGCCGTCTTCGACATCGACGGCACAGGCACGCTGACCGATAGCATCATCGAGCTCGTCAACAGCTCGGGCGTGCTTCTGGCGACGAATGACACCGGCCCGGGCGACCCTGGTTCGACGGTCAATGACGACTCCTACATCACCTACACCTTCGCCGCCCCGGGCACCTATTATATCCGCGTCGGTCAGTGGACCTCGGCCACCGGCAGCGTCGCGCAGCCGCTGAACGCAGGGCAGACCTACCAGCTCCACATCTCGCTGCAGGGCGCTGCGGCCGTGACAACCACGGTCACCGCC
>JASLBO010000386.1 GCA_030146605.1 Sphingomonas sp.
CCGGGCGCTGCCGGGGGTGGCGCGGTTGTTCCTGGTCCGGAAGCTGTGGCACCCGAGGGCGGCACGCCTGATCCCTTGCCGCTCGCGGCCTGACCTCTGGAGCGGGGCGGCATGCCGCCCCGCTCTTTCTCCGGCGGCCTGTCGCATCCTCCACTGCGATGATCTTGCGGAGCGGCGGGCTGGGGTTCACATCGGGAGGGAATAATTACCGTACTCGATGACGTTTCGCGCTTCCTCGCCCGGCTGTCGCCCGAGCCGGTGCGCGACGATTGCATCGCCGAGCGGCTCGGCCTGTCGGTGCGCCAGCACGCCAATCACCAGACCCGCGAACTCGCGGGCACCAACGGCTCGTCCGCTCCAAAGGCGCGTGTAGCCTGTACGACGCGACCAAATTGGTGACCGCGCGGCAGTAATCGCAGGCCGCAGGCCTCGCGGCCCGGAAACGCGTCGCGGATTCCTGCCGGGGCGCCCGGCGCCATCTGACGCACCGGTCGCGGCAAGCGGATATGGCGCAACCGCCGGGCTTGTCAGCCGTTCCTGTTTCGTTCTAGCTGCCGTGCGCCGCAACGGCGGCGATTCGAACCTCTGGGAGCCTGAGCATGGAGCATGATCTCCAGCTGCGCGCGGCTGCGCGCGCGATTTACGACGCCTGTTATCCGGGCGAGGAATGGGCGCCGGTCGGCTTCGACGAGGCCGAACGCTATGGCACGGTGCACTACCGGCAGGCGGTCGGGGCAGCCCAGCAGGCACGCGCGTTGCTCGCCGAACCCGGAGTCCAGCCGAGCCTGTTTGCCGTAATGGCGCTCGCCTGACGCCCGCGAAACCATGGACCGGATCGACAAGACCAACTGGCTCGCGCATCGCTGGCCCGTCGCGCTCGAGACCTTCTCCTATGGCCAGTGGCTGGTCCATGTCGGCCGGGTCGACGGCTTCCGGATTGGCAGCAGACCTCGCGCACCGAATAGGATCGCTGGCTGAAGCAGGAACGGCCGATGTGCCTCGCCCGCTTCATCGCGGGGTGCCCTGCGCTCCATCCCGCCGTCGTGCTGGTCTTCGCCGGAAGTTACCGGCTCGGCCGCATTCCGCCGGAATTGTGGTGCGGCTACGACATCACCCATCTCAAGGACGAGGCACCCGAGACGCTGCTGTCCGCCAAGGTCCGCGCGATGTTTCCGGCCTGGCCGGGCGCGCTGATCCGCGTCGTGCCTGAGAGCCGGCTGGGGACGCTCCATTTGCTGCCCGCACCCGATCCGCGCGGGGCGCGGCTCAGGCTGGTCGGCTGATGGCCCGGTACGATGCCGAAGGTGGGCAAATCCCAACCACCTTGTTCGAATGCGCTGCCTTTCACGATAATCTCGAGGTGCGCTGCCCGCGTTGCGGGCGCGAGGCGATCTTTCATGGCGCCGCTCTGTGGCGGTTCTTCCGTCGCAAGCGTTGGCGCGATCATCTCGACGATGTGCCGGCACGAATGCGCTGCACCGGCTGCAACCGGAAGGGCGTGCCGATCCGCCTGAGCCGTGCGGCACCGACCATGGTCCACCTGCCGCTTTCCGATCCGTCGAGTGGCGGCGCGCGGTGAGCCGGTTCCGGCCATGAGGCCGCGGCGGCTGGTTGCGCCACGACACGATTGGTCGGACAGACGGTGTTGCCACGCCGGTCGCGGCGATACGGCGGGTTCTGCCGTCACTGCCTCGCCAGCGTCAGGCGGTGGCGGGCTCGGTTCCGGCAATCACCCAGGCGCGACCCTGCTCGACGGTGGCGACGATCCGGGCATAAGGCTGGGTGAACAGGCGCCGGATCTGCATTCGCGCCAGCGAGCTGCCCGTGACAATGGCGAGCGAACGCGCTTTTGGCATCGACGCCATGTGGGCGCCCATCGCCTTGATCATTTCCTGGGACTGGATCGGACAGGCGGACACGTCGATGACCATCGCATAATCGTCGCTGAGCCTGTGCGCCTCGATCCCTGCCTTGAGCTCAGCGATGTAGGCCGAGACCTCGTCCAGCGGCATCAACCCCCCGAGCGTCACCTCCACTACCTTCTGCGCCGGGTCTACCTGAATATCGTACATGGTCTGCTCCCCGCGACAGGGATAGGCGCAGGTGGATTCAAACCCGTTGATGGCCGCGTCCCCGGGTGCCGAAAGGCCGGATCAGCGCCAGCGTACGGCCGTAGCGATCCACGCCAACGCGTTCGATCCGGAGGGGCCGGTCAGCGCGCGGGCTAGGCTGCCTTGCTCGCCTGCGGATTTCCCGGCGCACATCGCCGCCCGGGACGGCAATGCCCGGGCAGTTCAGGGGCATCGATTCCCAGCAGCCGGACGCGTTCCTTCCCGCAGCGCAGGGTGTCGCCATCCACGCGCGGCAGGGGCCGGGCGACGCCGACATCGGGCTGGACGCGAGGGACCATAACAAAAAGGCGAGCACCCGAACGCTCCCGTGATTGGTACGCGACGGTCGGACACAGTCGCATATGTTCGTGAAATGTTCTATACGCCCGCGCTGTTCGAGTCGATGGAGTTCGTCATGCAGATCACCGGAATTTGGCACATGTTCGTCCGCCCCCCATTCGGTCAGGATCCGGACTGGGGCCTGCCCGTGATCGAGTTTCGCGACGGAAAGATCCTGCTCGGCGATGGCAGCCGGCCCGATTTCACCAACGAGCGAGGTGTTCTGCGTTTCAGCTATGCCGTGGAGAATGCCGCCGGACGGCGCGTCGCCAACATTCTGATCGACCGGGGCAGCGACGGACATATGCAGGGATGGCGCGTGTTGAGCGATGCGCCGCTGCCGGACTTTCCGGACCCCGAGCGCGCGCTTTCCGATCGCGATAGCTTCGCGCGTCTCGAGCTGATCCGCGAGGATAAATTCGCTGCCTTCAAGGCCGAGCAGGAAGGCTTTGCCTCGGCGCAGAAGCGCGTTCTGGCGGAAGCGGAAGCGGAAGCGGAAGCGGAGGAGGATGCGGATGCGGATCTGGCGCCGGCGACCGTGCATTGACAGGACGGCCGTCGGGATCGCCCTGACTGGCGGGCCCGAGAACGGGCGCCGGATCGCGATTTCCGTCGCCGGTGTGCCCGCCCCGCAACCGCCAATCCTGCAGCACGCGCCGGCTCGACCGTGCAGTTTGCGATCGCTCCGGCTTCTCGCCCGCTGGCGCGCCAATCGATTCGCCAGCCGCGTCGCATGGACAGGGCGGGCCGTGTGCCTGTTCATCCCGGCGTCGATCGGCACGCTTTCCTGCATCGACGACATGCTGCGCTTTCTCTCCGCAGAAGACGATCCGATCGCGCTCTGGACACCGC